>CAZHKB010000062.1:0-11575 GCA_964533405.1 uncultured Phycisphaeraceae bacterium
CCCGCCGTCCGCCGTCCCTCCGGTGGATCGCGCGCGTTCCACGCCAATGCCCCAAGCCGTATGCACGCCCGTCGCGGCCACCGCCATCCCCGCCCCCTCTGCCGCATCCCGCGCCCCGGACGGCCCGATCTGCGGCGCCCGCGAGCGCCGATGCGCCGTGGCAGATGCGGGGATGCACGATCACAGCGCAGCCTCGAGAGCGAGCGTCCACGAACAGCACGCGCCCGCCTCATCAGTGCGGAGCGTCAGCCAGGCCACGCTCGAACCCGCTCCAACTCCCAGCCGTGCCGAATCGCGCGCCACACCGGAAGCGCCAATCACGCGACCCGCCCCCAAGTCACCTGTCCATGTCCGAGTCCAGCGGCATCGGTGTGAGCAGGAAGGCCCGGATTCGTGTCGGCGAGGCCGCGGTGTTGCCCAGGCGCGTTCCCCACCCGACGATCTGGCCCTCGTCGTTCACGTCGGCGGCGACGTGCAGAATCCAGCCCGAGTTTGGCAGGAGCCGGGTGTTCAGGTCGGTCATCACGCCATCGCGCCAGATGAAGGCCCGGGTGCTGATGCTGCCCGTCACCGGCCCGATGCTGGGACCCGTGCTGGGCGCGATGGCGTGGAACGCCGTGCCCGACCAGCCGACGATGTCGGCGTGGGAGTTGACCGCCAGGGCCTCGGACGAGTGGTGGGCGTTGCCAAGCGTGCCCAGGTTGACGATCGACGTGGTGTTGGGCGTCCACATCACCGCCCGGACCGGTTTGTTGCTGGCAAACGGCGTTGTGCTCAGCCCGAAGTCGGCCGCGCCCACGGTCAGGTTGAAGTCGCTGATGTCGTTGGCCCGGCTGCTGCCCGCCGGCGTGAGAGCCGGCAGCCCGTGCATCTGGTTGGTGCCGGCGGGGATCAGGAAAGCGCGGCGTGTGGGGCGGTGGGCGGGGGTCGAGGCGGGCAGGTCGCTGACACCCACGATACTGCCGGGGTTGTTGACGCCAAGGGCCTCGCTGTTGCGCCCGCCCAGGGTGCCCAGGCCCATGGTCTGGCCGTTCTGCCACTTGATGGCATGGGTCGCCGAGGGCGGCAGCGGGCCGAACGCGATGTTGGAGGATCCGACGGCAATGTGCGAGTCGTTGATGGCGTTGGCCGCCGTGGCGTTGCCGCCTTGCAGGGGCTCGATCCACGCCACGGGCGGCACGACGGTCAGCGGCCCGCCCACCACGAACCCGCGCGGCCCGTCAACGTTGGCACGCCGGAACGTGCCGCAAGCCATCCCGAACTCGTTGTGATCGGTCGCGGATCCGAAGCCCGCCACGCCCGGCAGCAGGTCGCGCATGATCGGAAGCGGCGTGCCGGGAACGGGACCGAACACGAACGGCCGCTGAGAAGCGGCCACCGCACTGGAAACGAGGGCGGTCGACCATCCGACCGCGAGGCCCGCATCGTTCAACCCCAATCCCACGGCGGACCCGGTGGGCCCGGCCAGCGACCCCAGATCCGTGATCTGGTACATGGGAACCGGGTTGGGTTGCGCCAAAGCGACGTTCGCGGTCAGGCCCGAGGCCAGGCAGGCCGCCGCGGCGGACAGCAGGCGGTCAGACGTCCGGATTCGCGTGAGCATGGCGATTCCCCCTTGCCGGCGGCGGGACGTGCCACGCCAGGCGCGGCCCGCGGCTCGATGGGTAGTGTCTCAGAACCCGGGGCGGCGTCAAGGAGTCTTTGCGGACCGCACGCGATCATTTTGGGGCGGATGCCCGAAAGTGGGGGGGAGTTTCCGTTGCCAACCGGCCTGAAGGCTCCGCGACCTCACGGTCGCGGCTCCATTCAGAACCCCGCCGGCTTGGGCGACATCGCCCCCCACCAGCTCTCATCGCCGTCGTCCCAGTTCTCGATCTTCGTGTAGTCTCGCTCGTTCTGGAACGCGGCGTGCAGGTCGTGAAAGACCGCGTTGGCCCCCGAGCCGTGCCGCTTCGGCGCGATCCGGAGCGTGGCGGGATTGCCCGTGACCAGGTTGCTCTCGCGCAGGTCGTAGAAGATCGCGATGTTCATCTCGCTGGGCGAGGCGTACGCCGTGGTCCAGTTGGTGCCGTTGGGGTCATCGCCGTAATCGGCCAGGTACATGGTGACCGAGGGGTTGGGGACCAGCGCCAGGCGGGTTGTGGGCTTGTAGTCCGTGCCGTCGTACGGGATCGCGCCCCAGGGCCAGTTGGCCGGCGCGCCGAAGCCCATAGCGTTGACCACATAGTGGATCTGGTGCCCGATCACCCCCTTGAGCGCGGGGTTGGTCGACTGGTGGAACTCCGGCGGCCTGGACGGGTCCTTGTAGACCTGGATGGAGCGGTAGAAGTCCTGGGTCTGGGTCTCCCAGTTGAAACGCGGGTCGAGGATCGGACGGGCGGCCCAGGCCCACGCCATGCGGTACCGCGGGTGCGTGGAGGGCCAGCCGGTCGGCGGAGGCTCGCCCTGCCCCGTGTACCCCACGCCGCCAGCCTCGCGCGGGACCCATTCCTGATTCTCGGTGGCGTACTGCGTGATCGCGAACCCGATCTGCCGCTGGTTGTTGAGGCACATCGCGGCCCGGGCGGCCTCGCGGGCCTTGGCCAGCGCGGGCAGCAGCAGCCCGATCAGCACCGCGATGATGGCGATGACAACCAGCAGCTCGATCAGCGTGAAGGCGCGGGCGCGTGGCACGGGATCAGCATACGGCCCGGCGGGAGAGCATGTGCCTTCCGGCTGTGTCACAGCTTTGCGATGATCGTGGGTGGCACCAGCGGCCAGCGGATGCCGCACTCAGGGCGGACGCTGGGGCCCAGAGTCGAGGCGACCGAGTCATCCGGGAGGCTGAGGAGCGATCGCAAGTCGTAGTCGCAGTCCGGGCATGACTGGGTTGCGAGTGTCGCCCGGGCTGGGGCACGGAGACGGCGGGGCACGATGTACCAGATGGTCATGAGCGTGACGGGGATGAGCGGAGTGAGGAGTGCCCCGAAGGGCCAGCGCGCGCCACCGGCGCCGGGCTTGCGAGCACCTGCGGAACGAGCATCATCGTGAGGGCCGCTCCCACGGCGCTCAGGGCGAAACCGAGGGGGATAGCAGGCTGGGTGGCGTAGATGCCCCCCAGCACACTCTGCAATGGAAGACTCCGGACGCGCTCGCGCCATGTGTGGCGAACTAGCCGGAGATCATGCGAGAGGTCACCGACCGTCAGGGTGCCGGAACGAAGCGGAGCGGCGGCGCGTTCGGCGGTGCGAGCGCGTCGATGATCCAGAACGCGTCTGGTTCTGCCCGGATCAATCCAGACCTGCAGCATGGCAACACTGGCGAGGACGACCACGCACAGCAAAGCGATCAGCCCCGTATCACGAATCGAGGGCGGCTTGGCGACGAAGGGGGTGGGGTTCGTGCCGCCCCGGCCGCTCGTGAAGATCACGATCGTCAGCGCGATCCAGACGGTGCAAAGCACGAGCAGCCCCGCGGTGAGTCGTCGATGGCAGCGCCACTGCCGACGGCAACGGCGTGCAATGTCGGAACGCCAGAATCGCCGGTGCCCTCGCCCCCGGGCACGTCCGACCCATTGTGAGGCGTCCAGCGCCGTCCACGTTCTGGAGTCGGGATCGCCCAACCCGTTCTCCTCGAGCGCAGTCGGAGTTCCTACACGATCCCGCACATGCGATACAGAATCCGCGCCCCGACGTTGGCGTCCCACTCTGGCTCGTTCTTGCTGGGGCCGGGGGCGACCTCGACCAGGTCGAAGCCAACGACCGTCTTGCCGCTGGACTTGAGGAAGGCCAGGAGCGTGCTGGCCTGCTGATAGGACAGGCCGCCGGGGACCGGCGTGCCGGTGTGGGGGCACAGGGCGGGGTCCAGCCCGTCGATGTCGAAGGAGACGTAGACGCGGTCGGGCAGGGCATCAATGGCGGCCTTGCAGGCGTCGGCGAACTCGTGCCCGCTGAGCAGGGCGTTGTTGAGGTCGTCATCGAAGTAGACGCGGACGCGCCCGCCGGCGTCCTCGGCCCCGTGCTCCCTGGCGAAGTTCCACTCACCCTCGCCGAAGTCGCGGATGCCGACCTGGACCAGGCGAGTCACGCGCGGGATCTTGGTCAGCACGCGGTGCATGATGGAGGCGTGGCTGGTCTCGAAGCCCTCGAAGCGGTCGCGCAGGTCCATGTGGGCATCGATCTGGAGGACGCCAATGGACTCGTGGGCGTCGGCGCAGGCCGCGATCGCGCCGAAGGAGACGGCGTGTTCGCCGCCCAGCACGACGGGGAGCTTGCCGTCGCGGAGGATGGAGGTGGCCTCGGCGTGGACGTACCGCGAGACCTGGACGCCGGCCGCGTCCACGCGGGCCGCGTCCGCGGCATCCTCCGGGCCCGCGCCGCCCTCCGAGATGATCCGGGCGGCCATCGGGCGGGTGTCGTCGGACAGTTTTCTGATCCAGGCTGGGGCTTCCAGCAGGTGGATGCCCTGCTCGTAGATGCGCCCGAAACGGCGGTCGAAGAGGTCGACCTGGGCCGAGGCCTCGAGGATCGCGTCGGGCCCATCGGCGGTGCCGGTGCGGTACGAGGTGGTGGCCTCGTAGGGCACGGGGATGACGACGATGCGGGCCTTTTCGCGGGAGTCGGAGAGGCCGAAGATGCCGGAGCCGGGCTGGGCGGGTGCGTCGGGGTCGAAGGCCATGGTGGAGTCCTCGGATTGCTGGACAATACACGCTCCGGGTGCGGATGGGAACGCGAGAGTCGCGTTGGACCCTGGCCGGGAGTGCGTCCGATCCCCGGTGTACGATCGGAACTGACATGCCGTCTTCATCCTCCACCCCGCCGCCCGACGGCGAGCCGCACAAGCAATCCGGCTCGTCGTGGGACCATACGACCGAGTGGCTGCGTGGTGACGGGCCCGAGGTGGATGTGGTGCTGTCGTCGCGCGTGCGTCTGGCTCGAAACATCGTTGGGTTCCCGTTCGTGCATCGCTGCTCGCGGGAGGATCGGCTGGCGATCATGGGGATGGTCCGCCGCCGGCTGGAGGCGATGCCCGACCAGGAGTCCGGGGGATGGATGGCGATGGCCGCCGCGGCCCCGTTCGCGTGGGTTCCGCTGCACGAACTCTCCGCGATCGAGCGGACGCTGCTGGTCGAGCGTCACCTTATTTCGAGCAATCTGGCGAAGGGCTTCAGCCTGCACGGGGCCAAGTCGACCAAGCCGCCGGAGGGCGCGGCCGCGGCGCCGCGCGCTGTCGCCCACACGCACGAGGATCGCCAGGCGATCATGGTCAATGAGGAGGACCACCTGCGGATCCAGGTGATCGGGGCGGGGCTGTCGCTGGATGAGGCCGCGCACGCGGCCGAGAAGATCGATGACTATCTGGAGGCCGGGCTGGACTTCGCGTACAGCCCGCGGTTCGGATACCTGACGGCGTGCCCGACCAACGTGGGCACCGGGATCCGCTGCTCGGTCATGCTGCACCTGCCCGCGCTGCGGATGTCGGGGGAGCTCGAGAAGGTCAAGCGGGCGGCCCACGACATGATGCTGGCGGTGCGCGGGTTCTACGGCGAGGGCTCCGAGGCTCTGGCCGACCTGTACCAGGTCTCGAACCAGACCACGCTGGGCAAGACCGAGCGCGTGATCCGGCATGAGTTGATGGGCGAGATCATCCCGCGGGTGATCGAGTACGAGCGGGCCGAGCGGCGCAAGATGATTGAGAAGAGGCCGCGCGTGCTCGAGGACCAGGTGTGGCGGGCCCTGGGGGTGCTGCGGAACGCGCGGCTGCTGAGCACGGAGGAAGCGTTGTCGGCCCTGAGCACCGTTCGGCTGGGCGCGGTCATGGGGCTGTTGCCCGGCGTGGACCCGAAACTGATCAACCATCTGTTGCTGATCGCGCAGCCCGCGCACTTGCAGGCGGTCGCGGGCAGGACCCTGGACCCCGAGCGCGCCAAGGCGGCGCGGGCGGACGTGATGCGGGCGAGGCTTGGCACAGAGCCGCGGGCGTGAGCGCGCGCGTTCGCCCGTGGGGGGGGGATGCGGGGGAGCCGCCCGCGGGAGCGGGCGGGTGGCCGGGTGGCCTGAGGTCCGGTGAGCGCGATCGATCGGCTCTCGCCGACGGCTCCCCCCGAAGGGTACCCTTGGTTGCGCACCAAAGGGAACCACACCATGCCCGCGATCGACCAGAACCGCCTCGAGGAGTTCCTCGGCAAGGCCGTCGGAGACATCGGCGCCGCCATGAGCGCGGCCCTGGTGCTCGTCGGCGATCGCCTCGGCCTGTACAAGGCCTTGGGCGTCACCCCCATGACCTCCCTGGAACTTGCCACGCGCACCGGCACCTCCGAGCGCATGGTCCGCGAGTGGCTGCTCAACCAGGCCGCGGGCGGCTACATCCGCTACGACATCGCCTCCAAGAAGTACTCGATGAGCCCCGAGCAGGCCTTCGCGCTGGCCGACGAGACCAGCCCGGCCTTCCTGCCCGGCGCGTTCGAGATCATCCAGTCGATCATGCGCGATGAGCCCAAGGTCACCGAGGCGTTCAAGACAGGGCGTGGCGTGCCTTGGGGCGCGCACGACTCGTGCCTCTTCTGCGGCACGGAGCGGTTCTTCGGCCCCAACTACCGCGGCAACCTGGTCGCGACGTGGATCCCCGCGCTGGACAACATGGACGCACGCCTGAAGGCTGGCGCCGCCGTCGCCGACGTGGGCTGCGGGCACGGCATCTCGACGCTGCTCATGGCCAAGGCCTTCCCGCTCAGCAAGTTCACGGGTCTGGACTTGCACCCGGCGTCGATCGAGTGCGCCCGCAAGCGGGCCGCCGAGGGCGGGCTGCCGAATGTCTCGTTCGAGGTCGCGGACGCGACCAACTTTGCCTCGCCGCAGGGCGGGTTCGACCTCATCGCCTGCTTCGACTGCCTGCACGATATGGGTGACCCCGCGGGCTGCGCGGCCCACGTCCGCCGGTCGCTCCGCACGAACGGCATCTGGATGATTGTCGAGCCCAATGCCGCGGATCGCGTTGAGGAGAACTTCAACCCGGTGGGACGGTTGTTCTCCGCCGCCTCGACCATGATCTGCGTGCCCGCGGCCCTGGCCCAGGGCACGTCGAGCCCCGCTCTGGGCGCGTGCGCCGGCCCGGCCAAACTCAAGGAGGTCGTGACCAAGGCCGGGTTCACCAAGTTCCGGGTCGCGACGACCACGGCGTTCAATCTGGTGATCGAGGCAAGGCCGTGACCGAGGCGCGCGACTGGTGCGAACACGCGAGCGTGCGACACCAGCCCATCGCGGAACAGAGCCGATCGCGCGAAGGATCGGGCAACCGTCCAGCGATTCTCGGCGTCATGCACGCGATGGGGGTTCGTCCAGTGCCCGACCGCTCGCGCGGACGGCTCCGTTGATCCGGCGCGTGCTCGCGCACGCGGCTGGGTTGGTCACGCCGCCGCCTCGAACAACTCCTCCACCCTGTCCGCCGCGTCGAGTCGATCCTCGGCCAGGCACTCGGGCCTCTGCACCGCGATGCGGCCCTGGCCGTAGTCGCGGGTCAGGGTGCCGCGGGCGGGGTCGATCAGGACCATGTGCCCGGTGACATCCTGCTTGTCGCGCCGGATCCACAGGCGCAGGCGCCCGCGGTGGTCGACGCAGGCGGTGCCGAACCAGCCGGTGCCCCAGTAATCGACAAGGATCTGCCCGGTGGCCTCGTGGGTGATGCGCGGGGCGGTCAGGCTGCTCCGCCCGCCCTCGAACTCGACCCGCAGCCCCCGGATGACGCAATCAGCAAGCATGGTGTGGTCCTTTCACCTCCCCATACGCAAGGCGCCAACGGGGGGGCCGGGGCTTGGCTTATCGGTTGCCCGGCCTCGCGTGCCGCCTCGCCGGCGTGCGGGGGAGGTGCCCGCGAGGCTCTGCGAGGCGGGCGTTGCAGGGGTGTCATGCTGCAATGCGTCGCGATGCGCCCGCGCCCCACCGGCCATAAAGTCCGCATCGCACCCCGGAGCCCGCCATGCCGCCGACCGCCAACGCCCCCGCCCAAACCATGCGGATGGGTTCCGTCGAAGAGCAGAAGGCCCTGTGGACCACCTACCCCTGGCCCGAGGCCGGCGATGAGTGGTCGCACAACTGGGGGGGTTCGGCGGGCCTCTGGTTCGGCCTGCTCTACCCGCGGCTGCGACACTTTCTGCCCGTGAACGAGCCGATCGGGCACATCCTCGAGATCGCCTGCGGCCACGGGCGCGTCACCCAGTTCCTCGCACCCCACGCCGCCCGCTGCACGGGCATCGACCTTGTCGAGAAGTGCATCGACTACTGCACCTCCCGGTTCGCCGACAAGCCCGCGTGGGCGTTCCACGTCACCGACGGCAAGAGCCTCGATATGGTCGAGGACTCGTCGGTCGACCTGGCCTTCTCGTGGGACTCGCTCGTCCACTGCGACCACGATGTCATGGAGGCGTATGCCCACGGCCTGTCGCGCAAGCTCCGCCCCGGCGGCGTGGCCATGCTCCACCACTCCAACTTCGGCGAGGATGCTCCGCGTCTGGCGATCGAGGTCGTCAAGGGGCGCAACCACCGCCGTACGCCCACCATGTCCGCGGCCCTCATGCGAGGCTACTGCAAGGATGCGGGCCTGGCGGCGGTCGTGCAGGAGATCATCCCCTGGGGCGGGAGCAAGTTCTGGCTCGACTCGCTGACGACGATCATCAAGCCGGGCGGGGCGGCCGACGGCAGTGGGGGACCGGGCTCGCGGTTCGCGACGCTGGGCGCCGCCCCCGAGTGCAAGGTGGTGTATCGCGAGGATTGGGCCACGGAGATGCAGATCGTCCGCCGCAACGCGATGCTCAACGCGCTGGGCCAGATGTCGGCGTAAGCCGCGTGCGCCGCCTCCCCCGCGTGCGGGAGAGGTGGCCGCGAGGCTATGCGACGCGACCGGAGGGGGCACGCATCGCCCCTGACTGCACCGCGGCCACCACAGACGACAACGCCCGTCCTTCGACGGGCGTTGTCGCGTGCTTGGAGGAGGAGAGAGACCGAGGCTTACTTCGCTTATCGGCATGGGGCGTTCGTGTCACCCCCGCCACCGTTCAAGCGTTGAATCCCGCGATCACTCACGGACTTCTTCGGATTTTCGCGGCGCGGGTTCCGGCGGTGGCCTTCGGACCGGCATCCCTCGCCCACCGGAGGCGATCGCGCGGGCGATCGGGCACTCGGCGGACGCCCACCGCGTGAACCACACCGCAGACCTTTGAACCGTTGCCCGACCGCTCGCGCGATCGGCTCGGATGCCGGAGGTTGGGCCCGCTACCGCCTCCACACCCCCGCCTCGGTCACCACCACATCCATCAGCACGTCATGCCCCTCGCGCGGGAGCGCGTCGACAATCTGCCACTCAAACCCCACGGCGATCTTCAACGCACGCAACCCCGCCGTCGCCAGGAATCGGTCATAAAACCCGGCGCCGCGCCCAAGTCGCCCGCCGTTGCGATCAAACCCAAGCCCCGGCACCAGCACCAGGTCGATGTCCTCAACAGGCACGATCGGCGCATCACCCCGCGCTGCACGCACGCCATGCCGGGTCGCGTCCACGTCATCCAGACCGCTCACCAGCCCGGGCCACATCGCCCGCGTCGCCCAGTCGATCGCGGGCAGCGCGACGCGATCACCAGCCCTCAGTCGCCGCTCCAGCATCTCACTCAGATCGACCTCGCCCGGGATCGGCAGGAACGCGAGCATCGTCCTTGCGCCCGCAATCTCCGGCACCGATTCCAGCCGGTCGATCACCTGCGACGACCACCGAAGGACATCGGCCGCCGACACCCCAGCGGCGACGCCCTTGAGCCGCGCCCGCAACGCCGACTTGCTCTGGGTGACTGCCTCGCTCAACCACGCCCCCTTGCACACCGACCCGGACCTTCGTCGCGGAGCCTCCTGAGGTCGTGCGTCCAGCACGGCCACCCAGCGCTGTGACCACTCTGGCACACTGTCTCTTCCCTACAGCAGTTTCTTCAACTCCTTCCGCATGATCTTCCCCGTCGCGTTCCGCGGCAGCGCGTCCATCACCCGGATATCCCGCGGCACCTTGTACCCGGCCAGGTGCTCCCGGCAGTGCCCCCGCAGCGCCTCCTCGCTGAACTCCGCCCCCTCGTTGAGCTCGACGAACGCGACGGGCACCTCGCCCCGCACCTGGTCCATCAGCCCGACCACGCCGGACGCGGCCACCGTCGGGTGCGTGTTGAGCACCTCCTCGATCTCGCGCGGGAACACGTTCTCTCCCGCGACGATCAGCATCTCCTTGAGCCGCCCCGTGATGTACAGGTGCCCTTCGGCGTCGAACTTGCCGATGTCGCCCGTCCGGAACCAACGCTGCTCGTCAAACGCCGCCGCGCTCTCGGTGGGCAGCTTGAAGTACCCCTTCATCACGTTCGGCCCCTTGACCCGGATTTCCCCTTCCTCGCCGCGCGCCACCTCCACCCCCGTGTTCACGTCGCAGATCCGCTCCACAACCCTGGGCAGCGGCATGCCCACGCTGCCACTGCGCCACTCCCCGGGCCGGCACCAGTTGATGACCGGGGCCGTCTCGGTCAATCCATACCCCTCGTTGATCACGACGCCGAATCGGTCGCGGAACCCCTCGAAGACCGCCTTGGGCAACGGCTCGCCCCCCGACACCGCGATCTTCAAGGACGCGAAGTCCTGCGCCGTCGCGCTCTTGAGGTTCAGCATCGCCCCGTACATGCTCGGGATGGCGACGAACACCGTTGGGCGGGTCTCCCGCATCAGTTTCACAAGCCGCGTCGGCACGAACCTGGCGGTGTATGTCACGGGCAACCCGCACATCAGCGGCATCACCGTGAGCACCGTCAATCCGAACGTATGGAATTGCGGGAGCACCCCCAGCAACGAGTGGTTGCTCCCCCGGAACCCCACCCACTGGGCGATCTGCTCCACGTTCGCCCGCAGATTTGAGTGCGTCAGCATCACGCCCTTGGGTTTCCCGCTCGTCCCGCTGGTGTACAGCAGGCACGCCAGGTCCGAATCCTTCGCCGGCTTGGGGCACGCCAGCTTCGGAGCCCTCTTGAAGTTCATCTCCTCCAGCACGATCAGGTTCTTCACGCGGGGCGTGTACCCCAGGTGCTTGATGAGTTCCCCCGACGCCACGATCGTGTCCGTCTCGCAGTCGTCGATCACATACTGGAGTTCATCCTGCTTCAGCAGATAGTTCAGCGGCACGATTGTCCGCCCGTCCATCCACGCCCCCAGCATCACCACCGGAAAGGCTCCGCTGGTCGGGATCAGCAGCCCCACCGTCTTGCTGCGGCACACTCGCCGTATCGCCGCCTTGACATGCAGCCCGCCCGCCACGATCTTCCACGCCGCCACCGGCCCCCGATCATCCGTGATCGCGACCCGGTCATACTCCGCCAGACACCGCCTGATAATCGGCCAATGCACGCTCATAGGCCGCCAGTGTAACCCCCTCGCCCGCGTGCGGGGGAGGTGTCGATGAGGTTCTGCGAGGTCGGGGGAGGGGGGACGGGCAATCGAACTTGCCTGTTCTACCTTCCACGACTCTCGCGTACACTCCACCCCGTGCCCCCCGCCGACTCCATCTCTCCCATCCACTGCGTCGT
>CAZHKB010000063.1:0-11565 GCA_964533405.1 uncultured Phycisphaeraceae bacterium
ACGGCGTCGGCGCTCCGGCCGTCTTCGGGACCGCCGGCGGCGCCGCCCCCGGCTCCACCGACCCCAACGCCAACTTTTCGTATTGAGGCGTATCCCAGCGGTGCGCTGCCCGCTCTGCTCCACCTCGTCGCTCCGTCGCTTCCTATGCTCTGCTTCATGTCCCCCGCGCTGCTCATCACCCGCCTGGAACGCTTCGCCGAAGCCCTCCCCACCGTTGCCGCCTGCGTCAACGAGACCGATGCACGCTGGAAGCCGCCCTCCGGCAACTTCTCGATCCTTGAGGTCATCCGCCATCTCATCGACGAGGAGCGCGAGGACTTCCGCGCTCGCCTTCGCATGACGCTCGAACGCGCTCCCGAATGGCCCAAGATCGACCCGCCCGCCTGGGTCGCCGCCCGCCGCTACCACGAGCAGGACTTCGGCGCCTCCATCGGCGAGTTCGTCCGTGAGCGCACCACCTCCATCGCCTGGCTCCGCTGCCTGGGCGACCCCGCCCGGGTCGACTGGACCATCGCCTATCAGCACCCCACGGTCGGCCCCGTCACCGCCGCCACACTTCTGGCCTCCTGGGCCGCCCACGACGCCCTGCACCTCCGCCAGATCGCCAAGCGCCTCCACGAACTGGCCGCCCGTGACGGTGCCCCGAACACCACGGGGTACGCGGGGGAGTGGACCGCCTGATTCGAGCAGACCGGGCCGCGCGAGCGGTCGGGCACCCCCGGGGACACCGGCGGCGACCTTTTTTCGACGACACACGTCGCCGGCGAGTTCCCAGCCCCCAGGTAGCAGTGAGGTATTCGACCGCTCGCGCGGCCGGTTCGGTTGCCCGGGGGCGATATCATCCCCTCCGCGCCAGCCGCACCCCCGGAGGCTCCCCATGCCCGCCGTCCATCCCTTCCGCGCCGTCCAGTTCCAACAAGGCAAGGGTGACCTCTCGGCCGTCATCGCCCCGCCCTACGACGTGCTCTCCAAGACTCAAAGAGACGCCCTGGTCGCCAAGGACCCACGCAACATCGTCGCCCTCGACCTCCCGCACACCCCCGCCAAGGAACTCGGCCCCCCCGAGGCCTACGCCCGAGCCGGCGATTCCTACCGCGCCATGCTCAAGTCCGGCACGCTCGCACGCCGCGACAAGCCCGCCATCTTCGCCTACCGCCAGACCTTTGATTTCGTGGGCAAGCGGTTCGAACGCTGCGGCATGGCCTGCTGCACCGAAGCGCTGGCTTTCGGCCCGCGCCCCGGCGGCGGTATCCTCCCCCACGAAGAAACCTTCTCCGGCCCCAAGGAAGATCGCCTCGCCCTCATGAAAGCCACGCGCTCCCAGCTCTCCCCCATCTTCGGCATCATCGCCGATGAGGCCGGAACCGCCACCAAACTCGTTCGCGGCATCATGCAGACCCAGCCCCCAACCGCCACCGGCAACATGGGCGACGGCATCACCCACGAAGTTTGGACCATCGAAGACCCCGAGATCATCCGCAACTATCAGAAGGCCCTCGCCGCTCAAGATATCTTCATCGCCGACGGCCACCACCGCTACAACACCGCCCTCAACTACCTCAAGACCCTCGAAGCCGCCGGCCCCGTCGCCGCCGACCACCCCGCACGCCGCATCATGATGGTCCTGGTCGGCATGTCCGACCCCGGCCTGGCGATCGGCCCCACCCACCGCGTGCTGGGCGGCATGAAGGACTACACGTTCGACGCCTTCAAACTCGCCGCCGCGGGCCTGCTCGACATCACCCCCTCCGGCGGCGACCTCTCCAAGATCGAATCCGCCATGGCCGCCGCCGCCCGCGCCACCACGCGAAGCGTCCTGGGCCTCTACGACTTCAAGACCCGCCAGTGCTACACCTGCACGCCCACGGCGGACGACCCGCTGGCCGCGATGTTCCCCGCCAAACCCAAGCCCTGGCGCCTGCTCGACGTCGCGCTGGCGCAATACCTGATCGTCGAGCGGATCTGCCAGCCCAAGCTCAACGCCGGCAACCCCGTCAAGTGGGCGTTCCCGCACTCGGTGGGCGAGGTCGCCGAGATCGGCTCGGGCCTTGAGACCGGCTCCGGCGGCGGCACCGGCTTCGCGCAACTCGCCGTCATCGTCCGCCCCACTCCTCTCGACGCGGTGCGTGACATCAGCCGCGCCAACGAACTGATGCCCCAGAAGAGCACGTTCTTCTACCCCAAACTCGCGACAGGTCTGTTCGTGAATCCGCTCGACTGAGCCGACTGCGCGAGCAGTCGGGCAACCTCCCGACCACCCCCCGACTCTGACCTGGCCGACACCTCGCCAGCCGGCACGCGAATGCTCCGCACGCCTCCGGCGCCGGTCAGCCCGTTCCCCGCTGTGCGTCCGCCCGATCGCTCGCCGATCGGCTCTGCTGAACAGGAAGCCACGTCTGGGCCTCACCCTCTTCCTCCTGCTCACCCTCCTGCTCGCCTGGCTCGCCGGCGTGCTCACCGTCCACCGCATCCTCACGCGCCCGCCACGCCGCACCTACGCCTCCGCCGTCGCGCGAAACCGCCCGGGCGATCCCTCCGAACTCAACCCGTCCCGCCGCTTCGAGTCCTGGTCCTTCACCTCCCGCGGCCTCACGCTGCCCGTCTGGGACATCCCCGCCGACAACCCCGCCGGCCCCATCGCCATCCTCTCCCACGGCTGGGGTGACAGCCGCCTGGGCGCGCTCCAGCGACTGCCCTTGATTGTCGCGTCCGCTTCCCGCATCATCGCGTGGGACATGCCAGGCCACGGCGACGCCCCGGGTGTCTGCACCCTTGGTGCCCACGAACCGGTCGACCTCGTCAATCTGCTCGAACACATCCAGCCCGATCGCCCCGTCATGCTCTATGGATGGTCGATGGGCGCCGGCATCTCGATCGCGGCCGCAGCCGCCCTGGCGTCCTCGACCGATTCACTCGCCCGTGTCCGCATTCACGCGGTTGTCGCCGAGGCCCCGTACAGGTTCCCACGCACGCCCGCACACAACATGCTGGGCGCCATGCGCTGGCCGCGGCACGGATTGCTCGGCCCGGCCTTGCTCGTGGTGTCGATCCGCGCACCCGTGCTGCGACGCCCAGGCGACTTTGACCGGGCGCGTCTGGCTGGCCGCGTCGCGTGCCCGCTGCTCGTCCTCCACGCCAACCACGACGAGATCTGCCCCCGCTCAGACGGCGAGCAGATCGCGATCGCGTCCCCGCGCGCCAAGGCCATCTTCTTCGGCGATTCCCACCACATCGACCTGTGGCACGACGCAGACCGAGTCCGCGAGGCGGCGGCCGCGATCGCCTCGGTAGGCGCTGCGAACGCTCACTGACCGGTCACCGCCGCCGACGACTGCCCGCAACAACCCCTGCCAAACCCAGCAGCGCGACCCCCCCCGGCCCCGGCACCGCTGACACCCGCACGTCGTCGATCGCCACGCCCCAAAACCCCTTGTTCTGGCTCGCGAACCGCAGCGTTGTGAACTCGCCCCCCGCGGTGAACGTGAACTGCTTGCTCGCCCAGTTCATGCTGTAGCCGCGGTTGCTCGCGGTGTTCACCGTGTACAGCTGTGTTGCCGCCCCGGCCGTCACGCGCAGCGTTTTCGTCGGGCCGCCGCCCCAGTTGCCCGAGAGCGCGAACTCGACCACATACTCAACCCCAGGAGTCGTGTCCAGGATCTGGTAGATCCGCCCGGCCCTGTTGCCGTTCAGGTCAATCGACCTGAGCCCCGTCGCCGGCTGCCACTGCGTCCCCACGATGTCCACGTTCCCGTGATCAACAACCCAGCCCTCGATCTCGGTCGAGGCAAGCAGCACACGCCGCCAGCCGTTGTCGAACTCGGGCCCCTTCTCGAACGAGGGGTTCGTGCTCAACTGCGCCATCGCCGGCATCGCGCCCCCCACCGCCGCAAGCCCGACCGCCGACGTAATGATCGCGCCAAACCACGTCATGGCCCTTCTCCTTCTTCCCCGTTTTTCGCACCCACTGCATCACCGCCCGGTCGGGCGGCTCATCTCTAAGTCCAGCATGTACCAGACTTTGCAAAACACCACCCGGGGCGTACACAAATCTTCTCGACCGCTTCCCATAACCACCGCCTTGAGCCCAACGCGCCGCCTGTGCCCCAGGGGGTGAGGAGCCTCCGGCCCCGCAACAGGCCACGCACGTCGCAGGCGACTTCGACGATTAACGGGCATCACCCCGCGGACCGGAATCCCGCAGCCCGGGTCCTCTCACACCGCGAGACTTCGTTTGCGGTGCGCTTCCCCGCGGGAGGCATGGACGCACCCCCGCGTACCATCCCCGCAATGCGCACCACCACCGTCGATCGCGTCATGGCCGACGAGCGCGCCGCCTCCTTCACCACGCGCTCCATCAAAGCCGCCTCAAAGTCCGCGGCCTTGCGCCTGGCCCTCTCGATGCTCGACCTGACCACCCTCGAAGGCAAAGACTCGCCCGAGAAGGTCCGCGCCCTGTGCCGCAAGGCAATCCGCCCCATGCCCGACGACGAGTCCGTCCTGGGCGAGCGCCTCCCCTGCGTCGCCGCGGTGTGCGTCTACCCGAGCCTCGTCCCCATCGCGCACGAAGCGCTCGCCGGAACTGGCGTCAAGATCGCCTCGGTCGCCACGGGCTTCCCCAGCGGCCAGTACCCGCTCGCGATTCGCCTGCGCGACACCGACAAGGCCATCCGCGACGGCGCGCACGAGATCGACATGGTCATCAACCGCGGCGGGTTCCTCGCGGGCCGCTACCACGAGGTCGCACGCGAGATCACCGAGGTCTCATCGCTCTGCCTGGGGCGCGCCCACCTCAAGGTCATCCTCGAGACCGGCGAGCTGGAGACCTACGACGCCGTACGCCGGGCCAGCGCCATCGCCATCGACTCCATGCACGCGACCGGCTTGACCCGTGAGCCCGGCGCGGGCTTCATCAAGACCTCCACCGGCAAGGTCCAGCCCGCCGCCACCATGCCCGTCACGCTCATCATGCTCGAAGCCATCCGCGAGCACTGGCACGCCACCGGCGAGCACGTGGGCATGAAGCCCGCCGGCGGCATCCGCACCGCCAAGCAGGCCGTCCATTACCTGGTCATGGTCAAGGAGACCATGGTCGCAAGCGACGCAGCGAGGACGCGACGCCGCGACCAAGGGCAGACTCAGCACTCCACACCGATCAGCCCCTGGCTCTCCCCCCACCTCTTCCGCTTCGGCGCATCAACCCTCGCCAACGACCTGCTCCGCCAGATCGTCCGCCTCAAGACCGGCACCTACACGGCCGCCTACGACTTCACCGAGTCGTGATCGTGGTGCAACCGAGCACGCGCAAGACGAGGCGGGCGGCGCGAGTCCCCGCACGAATCGGCCACCAGCGCAAGCACGCCCCAACTCCCGTCGGCGCCTGCGGACGGCCAACACCGAGGCCCGCATCGATCCACCGCCTCTGGGTTCATCTTGCGGGGGCTCGCGCCACCCGCCTCGTCGGACACTTGCGACATCGCCAGAACCGCAACCCACCTCACCTCCCCACCGGCCTGGTCCCCCCCACCACCACCCGCATCCGGTCAAACTCTTCTCTCGACCACATCGCCTGCGTCGTCCCCGCCGCGATGTCGATCCTGAACCACCGCGTCGGCCCACGCGTCGGCACCGCCTCCCCATAGATCCACTGCTGCCCCGCCATCACGCGCACCTGACGCTCCCAGATCCCATCCTCCGTCTCGAACCGGTCCTCGCCCTCGGGCGTGTACAGCGTCACCGCCGAGCCGGGCACCGTCTGGCCCTCCACCATCACACGCACCCCGGCCACCGAGTACGACGTCAGATACTCGTACGTCGCCGTGACCTGCTCGCCCATCCCCACATACCCCATCGGCTCACCCGTCGCCGACGAGGGCTGGGCCGCCAGCGAATCGAGCCGCTTCTGGATCGCCAGCGCCTCCAGATGCGACGGCAGCCGGATCCCCACCTCATAGTCCCGCAGCGTGATCCCCGCCACCACCCGCTCGCCCTTCGGCTCGGCGGTCGCCGCCCGCGCCGACATCGCCGTCCGCGTCTCGCCCGTCAACGGGCCCACGAGCGCCTGCTGAATCTGCGCCCACTCGTCGCCCATCTCCGTGCTCCGCACGTTGCGGAACCGGTACAACGCCTGGATCGTTCCGAACATCTGCACCGGCCTCTCACGACGCGGCGGACTCCAGCACCCGCCCAGCACAAGCCCGGTCAGCGCGATCACGACGACTCGAGTTGTGCAAGCGCGGCATCTCACGCTCGCCAACCCGCAACCGGCGCGCCAACCCAGCCGCAGGCGCAACCACGCCAGGCTCTGCCTACCCGAGACTGCACATTCACCTCCCTCGCACGCGACACCCAGCTCAGAACTCGCGTGCTCACGCCCGCGGCTCCGTCCCCGCCCGGTCCCGGTTCGGGGTACACTCCCGCCCCCGATGTTCGGCTCCCACCTCTCCATCGCTGGCTCGATGTCCAACGCCCTGCGCGAGGCGGAATCCTTGCAACTCGATTGCGTCCAAGTCTTTACCAAAAACCAGCAGCAGTGGAAGGTCAAGGCTCTCAAGGACGACGAGATCCAGGAGTGGACCTCCGAACTCAAGCGCCTCACCTGGGAGCACGCCCCGGGCAAACCCCTGCGGTCCGTCAGCCACGCCTCCTACCTGATCAACCTCGCCGCCCCCGATGATGAACTCTGGGGAAAATCCGTCGACCTGATGACCGAGGAAGTCGCCCGCTGCGAGGCCCTGGGCATCCCGCTCCTGGTCCACCACCCGGGCGCGTTCACGACGTCCAGCCGCGAGGACGGGCTCGCCCGGATCACGCAGGCGTACAAGGAGATCTTGAAGCGGACCAAGGGTTATAGGACCATTCTGTGCCTCGAGAACACCGTCGGATCAGGCTCAAACATGGGGCGGGAGTTCACCGAACTCGCATCCCTGCGCTCCATGATCCTGGACGCCACAGGAGCCGCCCCCCGCGTCGGCTTCTGCTTCGACACCTGCCACGCCCACGCCGGTGGCTACGACATGGCCACGCGAGACGGCGCCGACAGGGTCTTTGACGAGTTCGACCAGACCTGCGGCCTGGCCAACCTCCGCGTCATCCACCTCAACGACTCCAAGGGCCAGATGGGCAGTCGCCGCGACCTGCACGCCCACATCGGCGAGGGCACCATCGGCGGGCTGATGAAGAAGCCAACCTCCGCCCGCCTGAAGGCCAGCGGCTTCGGGGCCGTGGTGAACAGGCCCGAACTGCGGGACGTACCCAAGATCCTGGAGACGCCCAAACTGACCACCAAGACCGGCACTCCCCTCGATACCATCAATGTCGCCCGCCTTCGCAGGCTGATCGACGCCCGATGACCCAAACGAGTCAGGCCCGTTGCCGAATTGGGCTTGGGACGCGACCAGAATCGGCCGATTGACCGATAATCAGGCCGACACAAGGAACTGGACGATCATGCACGACACCGGCTCTCGAAGGTTGCTTCGCCTCACGACCCACGCCGCCGCCGGCGGGGTGTTCGCCCTAATGCTTCTGTCCGGCTGCGGGGCGGTCGAGCACTACACACGGCCCGGTGGAATCTGGGGGCCGGGCGAGGGCGGCAGTTCCAACAGTTCCACCACCGCGAGCCAGACCATCACGCCCGAGCAACTGCTCACCGCCGGGCGTCGCCTCAAGACCCAGGGCGATATCGACCGCGCCCTGCGGGCGTTTGAGCGGGCCATCGAGATCAACCCCGAGTTCACGCAGGCCTACCTCTCGGCCGGCGACATCTACCGCGAGCAGGGCGACTACGCCGCCGCCGAGCGCCAGTACGGCCAGGCCGCCACCGTCGAGCCACGCAACTTTGACGCCCAGTACCTGCACGGGCTGTCGCTGCAACTGCTGACCCGCTTCGGGGAGTCGATCCGCGCCTACCTCCGCGCCCTGGCCATCCGGCCCGACGATTTCAACGCCAACCTCAACGTCGCCACCGCGTACCTGCAGGTCGGCGAGGCCCAGCAGGGGCTCACCTACGCCCAGCGCGCGGTGCGACTGAACCCGCAGAGCGGCGAAGCCCGCGTGAACCTGGGCTCGATCTACGGGGGCCTGGGCCAGCACGACAACGCCGTCACCGAATACCAGCAGGCCTCCGAGTTGATGCCTCTCAACGGCGAACTGCTGCTGAACCTGGCCAACAGTTTGTACAGCCTGGGTCGCTACGCCGAGGCCGCCAACACCTTGGAAGAGGGCGTCATGGTGGGCCCATCGGCGATCGCGTTCGAGCGTCTGGGCGCGTCGCGGTACAAGCTGGGCCAGGCCGAGCAGGCCGAGGCCGCCTTCCGCCGCGCCCTCGAGATCGACCCCCGCCACTACCCCGCGATGAACGGCGTGGCGGTGTGCCTGCTCAGCCGGTATGTGCTCTCCCGCGAGAGCGACGAGGCCGCCCGCGTCGAGGCGATGAACATGCTCCGTGGCTCGCTCCAGATCGAGGGTCGCCAGGACAAGGTGATCGAGCTGCTGCGGCAGTTCAACAACTGATGAGCGTGCCACACGCCGTGCGACCGACTCATGCCGGCTCTTCGGCTTGAGCCGGTGCGAACGTGCAACGGTCACGGGTTGGTCGAGAGTGCAAGGTCCATCGGCACCGACTAATCCCGCACGGCCGGGGTGAGTCGGTGGCACAACACGCTTCATCACGCCGCTAACACCCCGCCCGCGCGAACAAGCACTCCGGCCTGGTAAAGCACCTCGGGACTGAGGTCCGCCCCCGAGGGCCACTCGATTGTCCCGGTGTCGGGGTTCACCCGAGCGGACGGGACAAACTCCGGGCGGTGAAGGTCGGCAAACACGCCGTGTGGTCGCGCGAGCGTGGCGATATCCACATTGCGGACGGTGCCATCGGCGAAGGTGAGTTCGAGCGCGGTTCCGCCCATTGGTCGCACATGCGTCACGTCGGGAGCCATGTGGTCATTCTAGCGGGGGGGTCTTGATGATGGGCTCCTGAGCCTGGGCCCGCTGCCAGGTGCGGCGCGGGTCGTCCATGTGCTCCGAGGCCCATTCGATCACAAGGCTCCGGACGCGCCTCGGAATCTGCCCCCCCAGGATGCTGAGGTCGTCGAGCGAGAACTTTGCCTTCTGTTGCGGGTACCGCCCATGGAAATGCCAAGGCGGGTGATCGTTGGTGTAGATGGTGACCACGATGCCGTAGAAACGGCTGACCTCGGGCGTGCGAACCGCCTCCCGCTAGCCAGAGTACCACCCTTCCGCTGGCCGCGAGCCCCATCGTGCCCCCGTGCCGCGCTACCATCGCCCTCCGCCGCGTTCATGGAGGGCCGCGCTTGACCTCGTCATTCTCCGCACTCTGCTCCGACTTCTACGTCAACCAGAAACTGGCGGTCAAACTCGATCTCCCGCGCAGCCGCGAGACCGTGCTGGACCTGTTCGAACGCATCCGGCGCGAGTTCCCCTCCATGCAGGCCTTCAAGCGGTACCAGGATGAACTGGCCCTCGAGAGCCCGGCCTCCGACTCCCCCCACCGCTGGCTGGCGATCCGCACGAACACCCTTCGCAGCGGCGCGGTCAACCCCGGCGATCTCTCCGCCGCCTACGCCCTGCACCGACACATCCTGGAGGTCGCCCCCTACTTCCTCTCCATCAGCGCCCTCGATGTCGAGCACCTCGAACTGCTTTACGGCTTCGACCTCGAGTGCCCCGCCGACCACGACCAGATCGTCCACCGCGCCCTGCTCGCCGGCACCCGACTTGGCGTCATGGGAGACATGCCCGGCGCCACACCCACCGACTGCCAGCCCATGTTCGGCATCCGCTTTGACGACGCGGCCCAGATCGAGGCCCACCTCGAGATCAAGACCCGCACCGCCGCCGATACACGGCGGGCCAGCGGTCTGCTCGCGTCCGAGTCCATCAGCGTCTACGTCATTCTGCGCTCGTTCGCCCCCGTCACCGATGTCTCGCGCATGGTGGCGACCTTCGACCGCCTGACACGCCTGGGCGAGGAACTCGTCGAGAGCCGCGTCGTGCCCGAGATTCTCGTCCCCCTCCGCCAGGAGATCAGCGCGTGATGCCCCGGTCGATCGCGGCCTTGGGTGTCACCACGCCCGGGGCCAAGGGCGATCCGATCGCCGTCGTCATCACCGTGGGCGTGCTCATTCTGGTCGTCGTGGGCGCGGGCCTGGCGGTCCTCTACATCCGCCGCCGGCTGCTTACCAAGCATGACGCGGCCAGCGCCACCAGCGGCTTCCTGGACGAGCTCCGAGACATGCACAAGCGCGGCGAAGTCTCCGACAACGAGTTCCAGGCCGCCCGCGCCTCCCTACTCGCCAGGATCACGGGCCAGCCCGTGCCGCCCGTCCCGCCCGGCATCCGCCCCAAGCCCACGCCCCAGCCGCTTGTCGCTCCGCCGGGCTACGACCTGACCGGCGCTCCGCTCCCCCGTCCCATCACGGAACGCCCCGAGGGCGGCGGCCACCCCCCCAGTCCTCACAACCCGCACGGATAATCCACGCGCGGACGTGGACAACAACACAAACTCGGAACCCCTCTTGCCGCCGCCCCGGATGCGACTAGGCTGTAGCTCCCCCGCCTACGTTTGCTCTGGGACACCCGAGTGGGCACCCGGGTGGAGGAAGCAGAAACCAGCCCCCTGAACCGGGCAGTTTCTGCCCTGTGTAGAGAGAGCCCCCGGGGACGCCGATAGTCCCCTGCGGGGTCCGCGGCCCAGGCGCGAGTTCCCGGACGCCCGTGCGCCCACCGGCACGGCCCGAAACGATTGAGGGATCCATGGCCAAGAGCAGGAACGACGACGGCGGCTCCGACCATCACAGGGACCACCGCGACGCCAGCGGACGCGAAGGCTCCGGCAGCTCCTTCAAGGGCCGCAAGGTCACCACCTGCTCCTTCTGCGGCAAGACCAGCCGCGAAGTCGGCCCCATGGTCGAAGGCCCCAGCGAGGTCTATGTCTGCTCGTCGTGCGTGGACCTGTGCCAGAACATCTTCAGGCAGGAGCGCCGCCGCCTCTCCAGCGCGAGCCACGCCCTGGCCGAGGTGCCCTCGCCCCGCCAGATCCGCGACTTCCTCGAGCAGTACATCATCGGGCAGGACATCGCCAAGCGGTCGCTCGCCGTGGCGGTCCACAACCACTACAAGCGCCTGCTGCACGTCGAGAGTGAAGAGGCCGGCGAGATCGAGCTCGACAAGTCCAACATCCTCATGATCGGACCGACCGGCAGCGGCAAGACCCTGCTCGCCAAGACCCTGGCCCGCATGCTCAAGGTTCCGTTTGCCATCGGCGACGCGACCACGCTCACCGAGGCCGGCTACGTCGGCGAGGACGTCGAGAATCTGGTCCTCAAACTCCTGCAGGCCGCCGACTTCGACATCGAGTCCGCCCAGCGCGGCATCATCTACATCGACGAGGTCGACAAGATCGGCAAGACCTCCAACAACGTCTCCATCACCCGCGACGTCTCGGGCGAGGGCGTCCAGCAGTCGCTGCTCAAGATGCTCGAGGGCACCGTCGCCAACGTCCCCCCCCAGGGCGGACGCAAGCACCCCGAGCAGCAGTACATCCAG
>CAZHKB010000064.1:0-11554 GCA_964533405.1 uncultured Phycisphaeraceae bacterium
CGCTATCTCCGACCACGGCCCCTTCTCCCCGCGTGTGTTGATCCAGCGGGCCATGTAGACGGCGGCCCCCCAATTTTGCCCCCTTCGCCGGGCTTGAAGTCGGCGCGGAAGGTCGGCTTGGTGGTCATGGTCAGGAAGCCGAACGTCGCGGCCTTGCCGATGGGGTCCCCGAGCGAAGTGAAAACAGGCGAGGCCGCGGGTTGGTCCGCATGTGGGGGGGGCCACGAGTTTCACCCCCACCTCGGCCCCGAGCACGCCCGCGGGCCGGGCGCGACGGGTGGGTGTGGACGCGTCCACGAGGCGCAGCGTGTGTGTGAGGCGTTGGCCGCTGTCAACCTTGGAGGCGCGAAGTGTTGCCCGCGTTGCTCGCGGGAGACCCCGCTGGCGCCAACGCGGGATTCACGCCTGCGTGAGGCTTACGACGACACTCCCCACCTTGCGCCCGGTATCGACCCGGCGGTGCGCCTCGACAATGTCCGTGAACGAATAGCATCCATCGATCACCGGCTTGAGGTGGCCTGCCTCGGCGAGCCTCATCAGAAATTCAAGATCGGTCTTCTTCTCGAAGACGATCGCTCCTCGGACCCGCCGGCCCCCGACTAACCTGGTCCACAGCACCTGCCAGAACTCGGTGAGGCCCATGAGCACGGCGAGAAACTGGCCCTTTGTCGTCAGCACGCCCTTGCACTTTGAATAGGAGGTTGCGCCCACCGTGTCGAGCACGATGTCGTAGACCGCCG
Source organism: uncultured Phycisphaeraceae bacterium (assembly GCA_964533405.1). Classification (GTDB taxonomy): domain Bacteria; phylum Planctomycetota; class Phycisphaerae; order Phycisphaerales; family UBA1924; genus JACKHA01. The sequence continues at coordinate 741 of CAZHKB010000064.1, forward strand.
GGCCGCGGGTGAACTCCTGCGTGGTGCGATCGATCACCTCCGTTGCCCCGAGCGCCCGCACCCGTTCGATGTTTGCCGTGCTGCAGACCCCGGTCACGTGGGCCCCCATATGCCTTGCCAGTTGCACAGCGGCGACGCCGATCGCGCCCGACGCGCCGATGATGAGCACCCGCTGCCCGGGCTGGAGCCTGGCCAGATCGCGGAGACAGTGCAGTGCGACGAGCCCGCCAAAGGGGATCGCCACGGCCTGCTCGAACGACAGATTCGCGGGCATCTTCACGATGGCTGAGTCTTCTCGCACGCAGACGAGTTCGGCATGGGCCCCCATCCTCGCGCCCACGACCGCCACCACGCGATCACCGGGCCGAAACGTCGTGACCTTTGCCCCAACCGCCTCGACGATGCCGGCGCACTCCGTGCCGAGGACCTGCTTGCGAGGCCCGAACACGCCAAGCACCAATGGAGCGATGAGTGTGAACACCGGCGCGGGCATGACCTTCGCGCGAACCCGCCAGTCTGCCGTGGTCACCGTGGTGGCATGCACCCGTATAAGCACGTCCGTGTCGGCCGGAACCGGGTCATGAATCTCCTGAATCCGAACCACTTCCGGAGGACCATACTTCGTGTAGACCGCAGCGTTCATCAGTGAGTGTAGCGTTGCGCAGTCAGCGAGATCGCACCGTCCAGTGCGAGCACTGGCGATGATCTCAACCGTGTCTCACGCCGTCGCCGTCGTGATCTCCGACCACGGCTCCTTCTCCCCGCGTGTGTTGATCCAGCGAGCCATGTACACGGCGGTTTTGCCGCCTTCACCGGGCTTGAACTCGGCGCGGAAGGTTGTTTTCGTCGTCATGGTCAGAAAGACCAGCGCGTCGGGATTCGTGGGCGCGGGCTGGTCGGCATCGACGAGTTTCACCCACACCTCGGCCCCGAGCACGCCCGCCGGGCTTGCCGGGGCGGGCGGAGGTCATCGGGGCGCTGCACGACCACGCCCCGCTGACCGCGTCCCAGATCGCCCGCCGCGCCGGGGCCAAGCCCGCCGCCGTTCATTATCACCTGGCTGCTCTGACGCGGATCGGGCTGGTCCGCACCGCGGGCGTCCAGGCCACTGGCCGGCGTCCCGCGACCCTCTTCGAGCTGAGCAGCCGACAGATCCAGCTCGCGCGCCGACCGCGTGATCCTGAATACCAGAACGAGAAAGTCCGGGCGATTCGGCTCATGCTCACACGGGCCTCTCGGGAGATCGTCGCCGCCGAGCGCACATCCAAGGAACCACGCCCGAGCCTGGTGCGCGAGGTCGTGCGCCTGACGCCCGATCAGCACCGCGAGCTGCGAAGCAGACTGGACCAGCTCACGGCGTGGGCGCGAGCGGCCGAGGCGGCAAGCGCGGGCTCCGGAGCCGGCGACCTCGTCCGGATCGCCCTGACGATCGCCGTCGCCGCGGCTGCGTGAAGCGGCGACGCCCCGCACGTCTACACGTTTCGCAGCTTGTTCAGCCCATTCAAGGCTGCCACCTTGTAGCACTCGGCCAGCGTTGGATAGTTGAACACCGTGTTCACGAAGTACTCGACCGTCGCCTTGAACGCGATCGCCGTCTGCCCGATGTGGACCAGTTCCGTCGCGCCCGTCCCGATCACATGTACCCCCAGGATCGCGTGCGATTCCTGGTGGATGAGCAGCTTGAGCATGCCAATCTCGTCGCCCAGCAGCTGGCCGCGGGCGATCTCGCGGTAGTTGGCCACTCCCGACTCGTAGGGGATGCCCTCCTTGGTCAGGCGCTCTTCCGTCCAGCCGACCATCGAGATCTCGGGGATCGAGTAGATGCCGTAGGGCAGCAGCTCGGGCACGCTCTCGCACGCGACGCCGAACATGTGGCACGCGGCCAGTCGCCCCTGCTCCATGCTGGTCGACGCCAGCGCCGGGAACCCCACGACGTCTCCCGCCGCGTAAATGTGCGGCACGTCGGTCTGCCCGAACGGGCCGACCGTGATCCGTCCGCGATCGTCGGCCGTCAGCCCCGCCGCCCCGAGGTTCAGCCCCTCGGTCGCACCCTGCCGCCCGATACAGTACAGCAGGCAGTCGGCCCGAAGCGTTTTGCCCGATTCGAGCGTCGCCTCGGCCATGACCTGGTTGGTCGTGCGCGCCCCCGGCGGCGGGTCGCACTTCCTGATCGACACCACCTTCTCGCCCAGCCTCAGCGTCACCCCCGCCTGCCGCAGGTGGTACTGCAGCGCCTCGGCGATCTCGGCGTCGATGAAGTCCAGCAGGCGGCCGCGACCCTCGATCAGCGTCACCTTCACGCCCAGAGCCGCCAGCATCGAGGCGTACTCCGTCCCGATCACCCCGCCCCCCACCACGATCATCGAGTGCGGCAGCTTGTGCAGGTTCAGCAGCTCGTCGGACGTGATGACGTCGATCGAATCGAACGGCATGTTGCCCGGCTTGGTGGGCATCGTGCCCACGGCGATCAGCACCCGCCGGGCCGACAGCGCGGTCGAGGCGTGCGCCCCCACCGCGTCGATCGTGCTCGCATCCCGGAACTGGGCGCGCCCGGTGATCAGGTCGATCCCGTTGGACTCAAAGTGCCCGCGCACCATCTCGATCTCAGCCTTGATCACGTCCTGGCAACTCGACCACAGACCGGCCAGAGTGATCGCCTTGCCGTCGGCCCCGGGGGCCGCCGCAGCCGCCATGAAGTCCGCCACTCGCGGCTGGCTGGTCACCCGCCCCGCCCGTCGCAGGATCGCCTCGCGCAGCGCCTTGCTCGGGATCGTCCCGGTGTTGATGGCCGCCCCGCCCAGAACCTCCTGTGCCTCAATCACGCACACCGACCGCCCGAGTTTGGCGGCCTGGATCGCCGCCTTCTGCCCCGCGGGCCCCGATCCGATCACCGCCAGGTCATATGCGAGCATGGGGCTTCCTCGCCGATCGCCCGCGCGGGGCACCGACCGGACTGCGGACTGACGCGCCAGCCTCGCCAGCATACGGCCGCGCGGCACATCGGGCAGGATTCGGCCACCATCGCCCCTCGCCCGCCCACGCCGGTCGGTATGCTCAAGGGAGCCGACAGGAGCAACCGCCATGATCTGGACCCTCGCCATCCTGACCGCCCTCGCCAGCGACCCCGTGGACGTCCGCGCCGCCGGCGCGTTCGGCTTTCCCCAGGACCTCGCAACCATCCTCTGCGACACCGACGACCTCCGACTCAGCCTGGTCACCGATGCCGAGCATCTCTATGTCCAGGCCGTCGTCTGGGGCGACGGCAACGACACGCTCGGCCTGACCGCCGATGGGCGTGACATCGGCGACAACTCCACCCTCATCCTCGACGTCGACGCCGACGAGCTGCCCACCGTCGACGCCGACCGCGACTACTCCCTCAACCCCTGGCCCTCGCGTCCCGGCCTGAACTATTCGATCTGCATGGGTCCGAACTCCAGCACCGGTCTCCAGGCCGATTCCAGGGGCCGGGGCTCCATCAACTACGTCCACACCACCGGCGATGCCGTCGTCCGCGTCGAGTGCTTCGCGATCCCGCTCTCCGAAATCGGCCTCGAACCCGGCTCCACCCTTCGCCTCGCCTACTACGCCTGGTCCGCGGAGCCGTCGCTGACCCTCAACTCCGTGGGCTTCGAGTCGCAGCGCCGGTACTACCCCCACCACCTCCCCGCCGCCGCGTTCCACGAGATCACCCTCGCAAACTGCGATGAAATCCTCGACCTCCAGCAGGTTCCCGAAGGCCGCGAATCCATCGAAGTTGCCCAGGAAGAGCCCGTCGAGGCTCCCAAAGTCGGCCAGCGCCCCCCCGAAGTCCACGCCGCCCAGTGGCTCAACTGGGAGGGCCATGCCCCCACCCTGGCCTCCCTCACCGGCAAGGTCGTCGTTGTCGAGTTCTGGGCCACCTGGTGCGGCCCGTGCGTCGCCGGAATCCCCCACCTCAACGAACTCCACGCGAAACACGCCGATGACGGCCTGGTCATCCTCTCCCTCACCGACCAGGCCCTGGTGGGCATCCAGTCCTTCCTCGACCAGACCGACATGAACTACACCATCGGCGCCCACAGCGACACCTCCACAGCCTACGGCATCACCTACATCCCCCGCGCCTTCGTCATCGGACGCGACGGCATCCTCCGCTGGGAGGGCCACCCCGGCGACGAAGCCTTCGACGCCGCGATCGAGAACGCCCTGAGCCAGACCGCCCCGCGCTAACCCACCCACCGGGCCTGCCGCCGCCTCACCCCCTCTTGGGGACCGCGTCCGGATATGGGCTTGCCACCCGTTTCCGCCTATACTCCCCCACCATGAGCCGCACCGTTCCCACCACCCGACTTCCCGTCAGGAGACCCTGCTGACCCATCCGCCCCGCGAAGGTGTGGCGACGGCGTCGGCAGGCTCCGCTCATGCGGGGCCTTCGTTGTTTTTGCGGACCTTCAGCACCCCGCTCCCGCGCTTCCCGCCCCCGTAAACACCCGATTCTGCCGATCTTGACCCCGGCCCCACGCGCCCTCGACACCACGAGCCTCACGCAATGACTGTCCCCTCCCAACCACGTCCGATATCCACCCAGCCCGCGACCACGGGCGCAACCTCCGCCCCCGCCGCGCCGTCGGCATCCCCGCGCGCCACGGGCGCGGACCACCGCCCCGATTCGCGCCCCGAAGCCCATGCCGGGCACCGCTACACCGCTGGCCTCGCCGGCCAGATCGAGTCCCACTGGCAGACCAAGTGGCACGAGGACCAGATCTATCGCCAGCCCAATCCCGGCGACACCGCCTTCGAGGCCTGGCGCCCACGCTTTTACTGCCTGGACATGTTCCCGTATCCCTCCGGCGCGGGCCTGCACGTCGGGCACCCCGAGGGCTACACCGCCACCGACATCATCTGCCGCTACAAGCGGATGAAGGGCTTCAACGTCCTGCACCCCATGGGCTGGGACGCCTTCGGCCTGCCCGCCGAGCAGTACGCCATCCAGACCGGCGTCCATCCCGCCGTCACCACCAAGAAGTCCATCGAGACCTTCCGTCGCCAACTCAAACGCTTCGGTTTCTCCTACGACTGGTCGCGCGAGTTCGGCACCATCGACGAGGACTACTACAAGTGGACCCAGTGGGTCTTCCTCGAAATCTACAACTCATGGTTCGATGAGCAGGCCCCCAACCGCGTGGACGGCACGCCGGGCCGCGCACGCCCCATCTCTCAACTCATCGCCGCGCTCGAGTCAACCGAGTTCCTGGTCGGCGGCTCCGGACGCCTCCTGCGCACCAGCACCCTCGGCGGCGTCACGCCCGTGGGCGCCACGCGGTGGTCGCAGATGTCCTCCGACCAGCGCCGCACCTTCATCGACAACCAACGCCTGGCCTACGTCGGCGAGATGACCGTCAACTGGTGCCCCAAACTCGGCACGGTCCTGGCCAACGACGAGGTCTTCGACGGCCGCAGCGAGCGCGGCGGGCACCCCGTCGTCCGCAAGCCCCTCCGCCAGTGGATGTTCCGCATCACCGCCCACGCCGAGCGCCTGCTCAAACAACTCGACTCGCTCAACTGGCCCGCCTCCACCAAGGCGATGCAGCGTGAGTGGATCGGCCGCAGCGAGGGCGCGGAGATCCGCTTCCCCATCCTCGACGCCCGCTCCAAGAACGTCGTCAAGTCCACCATGGCCGACCTGCCCACGCAGGACGTCACGGTGTTCACGACCCGCCCCGACACGATCTTCGGCGCGACCTACATGGTCGTGGCTCCCGAGCACCCGCTGGTCGATCAAGTTCTCGCCGCCGCCGCCAAGAACGAGTCGCTGACCGCCGAGCAGTCGGCCCAGGTCGAGAAACTCCGTGAGTACGCCGCGTGGGCACGCAACCGCTCGGACATCGAGCGCCAGGAATCCAAGGACAAGACCGGCGTGCCGGTGGGCGTGCTGTGCATCAACCCCGCCACCGGCGAGCCGGTCCCGGTGTGGTGCGCCGACTATGTGCTGATGGGGTACGGCTTCGGCGCCATCATGGCCGTGCCCGCCCACGATGAGCGAGACTTCGAGTTCGCACGCAAGTTCAACCTGCCCATGCGCATGGTGGTCTGGCCCAAAACCGACGCGCCCACCGAGTTCTGGCAACTGGTTGACGCCAAGTTCGGCTCCCACGACTACTACGCCGCCGTCTGGGTCCCCTCCATGCACTCGGCCATCGCGGTCGACGGCATGATGACCGCGCTCGACGGCGTACCCGGCGCGCGCGAGGCCGTCGAGGTCATCCCCCTGGCCGAGGGCGGCTGGTGCATCCTGGTCCGCCCCCCTCTCGAAGACGTCGTCATCGCGCACCTGCCCGCGCCCGTCTACCAGTTCGACCTGGGCGAGCCACGCACCGATCCGGGCTTCGCCCGCAACTCGACGTGCGCCGAGTTCTCCATCGACGGCCTGTCCAGCGATGACGCCCGCCGCACCGTGGGCGAGTGGCTGGAGCGCACGGGGCGCGGTCGCCGCCGCTTGAACTTCCGCCTCCGCGACTGGACCTTCAGCCGCCAGCGCTACTGGGGCGAGCCGCTGCCCATCGTCTTCGATGCGCAGGGCAACCACTACCCCGTTTCCGCCGCCGCCCTGCCCGTCGTCCTGCCCGCGCTGGACGACTACGCACCCATCGAGTCCGACGACCCCCAGCCCCTGCTCGCCAAGGCCGTCTCCTGGGTTCACACCACCGCGGGCGCGGCCGGGGTCGACCCCGCGCTCCTGCCCCCCAACACCCCCGTCCGCCGCGAAACCAACACCATGCCCGGCTCGGCCGGCTCCTCGTGGTACGCGATCCGCTACTGCGACCCCAGGAACAACCAGCGGTTCGTGGGAAAAGAGCCCGAGTCCTACTGGATGGGCCCCAGCGGCGGCCCGCCCATGCGGGCCGCCGCGCCGCCGGTCGCCGGCAACGCACCACTCGCCGCCAACAGCCAGCCCGATCCCGCCACCACACTCGGCGGCGTCGACCTGTACATGGGCGGATCCGAGCACGCCGTCGGCCACCTGCTCTACGCCCGCTGGTGGCAGAACGTCCTGTTCGACCTGGGCCACGTCTCCAGCCCCGAGCCCTTCCGCACCCTGTTCCACCAGGGCCTCATCACCGCCCACGCCTACCAGCGTGCCGACAAGACGCTCGTGCCGACGGACCAGGTCAAGGAGGTCTCCGACACCAAGTTCATCGAGACCGCCACCGGCCAGCCCGTGACGCAGATCGTCGCCAAGATGTCCAAGAGCCTCAAGAACGTCGTCAACCCCGACGACGTCGTCGCCGACTACGGGGCAGACACCTTCCGCCTCTACGAGATGTACATGGGCCCGCTGGACATGTCCAAGCCCTGGAACCCGCGCGACATTATCGGCCTGCACCGCTTCCTGCAGCGGGCCTGGCGCCTGGCGATCGACGAGCAGACCGGCTCGGTCACCGCCGCCGCCGCCCCCGACCCCGCCCTCGAAACACTCCTGCACCGCACCATCCACAAGGTCGCAGGCGACATCGAGCGATTGTCCTTCAACACCGCGATCGCCGCACTCATCGAGTTCGTCAACGCCGCCGTCAAGGCCTCCCCCGAAACCAAGTCCGGCGAGCCCGCCCGCGGCGTGCTGACCCGCGACCAACTCTCCCGCTTCGCCCTCTGCCTCTCCCCCTTCGTGCCGCACCTGGCCGAGGAGATCTGGCACCGCCTGGGCCTGCGTGAGACGACCGGCACCATCGTCCGCCAGCCGTGGCCCAGCGTGAACGAGGCCATGCTGAAGGACGACCAGGTCGAGATCGCGGTCCAGATCGCGGGCAAACTCAAGGCCCGCGTCATGGTCCCCGCCGGCGCCACCGACGAGCAGGCGCAGAAGATCGCCCTGGCCCACCCGGAGATCGCCGCCGCCGTCGCAGGCAAGTCCGTCAAGAAAGTCGTCGTGGTCCCCGGTCGCCTGGTCAACATCGTGGCGGGGTGAAACCGAGTTCACCACAGACGCACAGAGACACCGAGGAAGGCAGAACGAACCAATGATCTGGTGAGCGAACAAACCGACTCCTCGAGTGTTAGCGCAGTGCGCTTCACCGTGCCGCGCCGATTCCGACTCCATCCCACTTTTCTCTTGCCTCCCTCTGCGCCTCTGTGGTCGATCCCCTTATGCCAGTACCCACCGAACGTTCCACCATCTCCGTCGTCTCCGAGCGCGTCGTCCTGGCGGCCCTTCGCCTGCCCGGCTCGCGCCACGACCCCAACTCGCCCTTCGGCGAGCTCCGCGCACTGGCCGAGCAGGCCGGCGCCACCGTCGTCGCCGAGATGGAGCAGCACCGCAACAAGCCCGAGTCGGGCACCTTCATCGGCGCCGGCAAGGTCGAGGAACTCAAGGCCCTGTGCGAGCAGGTCAACGCCACCACGGTGATCTTCGACCACGGCCTGTCCCCGGCCCAGATCTGCAACATCGAAGAGGTCACGGGCCGCAAGATCCTCGACCGCTCCGAACTCATCCTGGACATCTTCGCCAGCCGCGCCACCACCCACGAGGCCAAACTCCAGGTCGAACTCGCCCAGCTCGAGTACACCTTCCCGCGCCTCCGCGCCATGTGGACCCACCTCGAGCGCATCGTCGGCGCGGGCGCCATCGCCGGCATCGGCACCCGCGGCCCGGGCGAGCAGCAGCTCGAACTCGACCGCCGCATCGTCATGCGCCGCTCCACCGAACTCCGCCGCGACCTGGCCATCATCCAGGCCCGCAAACGCCGCGAGGTCCAGAAGCGCCGCGTTGACCACTTCACCGTCGGCCTGGTCGGATACACCAACGCAGGCAAGTCCACCGTCTTCAACACCCTCACCGCAGGCGGAGCCTACGCGGATGATCGGTTGTTCGCCACCCTGATGACCCGCACGCGGGAGTGGGACGTGGGCGGCGGCCAGCGCGTCATGCTCTCCGACACCGTCGGCTTCGTCCGCGACCTTCCCCACGATCTGGTCGCCTCATTCAAGGCCACCCTCGAGGAAGCCACGCACGCCGACGTGCTGCTGATCGTCCTCGACGCCTCCGACCCCACCAGCGAGATGCAGTACCAGGTCGTCACCGAGACCCTGGACGAACTCTGCGACGCCACCAAAAAGGCCGACGAGCGCGAGGGCTTGGTCTGGCGCGAGCCCGAACGCCTGCTGCTGCTCAACAAGACCGACCGCCTGACCGACAACGCGGCACTGCTCGTCTGGCAGCACCGCGTCCCCGGCTGCATCCCCCTGTGCGCCCTGGCCCCCGAAAACGGCGGCACGGGCGTGGGCATGGAGGAACTCAGACTCCGCGTCGCCGCCGCCAGCCGCGGCACCGAGCGACACTGCCGCATCGAGGTCCCCATGGCCGACGCCAAGACCGTCAGCACCATCGAGAACCGGGCCCAGGTCCTGAGTCGCGAATACACCGACACCACCGTGATCTATGACCTCAAGATCGGCATGAACCAGATCGAGAAACTCCGCGCGGCCGGGGCCAAGATGAAGATCCAGTCGCTCGACGCGGGCCCGGCGATCCGGGATGCGGGGATGGAGTTTGGGTGGGGGAGATAGGGGCGGGTTCGTTACCGCACGCAGAGCAGTTCACAATGGGTTGCACAATCTTGCGATTGTTCAGTTTTTTATTGACAAGAGTTGGGGGGGGTTAGGATGGATCGGAGAAGTGGTTTTGAGTGCGTCGCGCGAGGAGCCGTGCACGCAGAGCCCGCCACATTCCGCTTCACTCGCAAGGAGCTCCCATGACCACCACTCGCCGCGTCAAGTTCGGTCCGATCATCGCCGTTGGGGCGATGCTGGTGTGTGTTGCGACAGTGATCGCGCAGCCGCAGGAGGGGCAGTTCCCAAAGACTTGCACGGCGAACAAGTGCGTCTTGCTGGGGTCCACGTCCACGACGTGCGAGATCGCGATCAACGAGGGCTGCTGCTGCAAGTTTTCTGGGCAGGCAGCCTATTCCTGCCAGTGTGTGGACACCAGCACATGTACTTCAAGCTCCGATTGCGTCTCGAACGTCGCTGAATGATTGGGTCGAGGTGAGGATCATTCTCCGAACCCCTCGGGAGTGGGCGATGCGTACTAATGGGAAGGTGACGGTAGGTGTCGCCGCCTGCGTTGCAATCGTGATTTCCGCGCTCGTGCTCTATCGAACTCGGCCCTCTGTGGGCATCGCGGCTCGCGCCGAGCAACGAGAGTTCGAGGAAGCGATGATCGCCCAAGGGCAGGTGGCGTACGCTCCTCTCGATTCGATCGAGTGTTCAGAGCTTACATCCGCGGCACCTTTTCGCGCGGCCCTTGCCAATGCCTTCGTGCAGGCGGTTCCGCCTCCTGGCGCGGGCCAGCTTTCCGACCTTCTGGACCATGTTGCCGACTTCGTGTTCAACGTGTTCTGCGCGGAATCGCCCGCAGCTTATCGGAGTTGGAGGGCTGCTCACGGGTACACCATGACGCCACTTCAGGAGATGGTCGATCTGTTCGACGTCGATGACATCCATCTCTCGGCGCTTGGAACTTTGATTGCGACGACCGACGATGCCGCCTCCGTCTTCGATCGGTTCTGGGAGAACGACTCGGGAAGTAAGGTACTCGCCGGGAAGGTCACGCGCATCGTGATCGACCGGCGAGGGATGATTGTCTGCGGGGGTCGGCGATCGCGGGCAGCACCAAGCCCCATTCCATTCCGCGGTGATGAGAGCGCCGGCGGCCTGAGCGAAGCGGCGTGGAACGGCGCACACGGGTCCGGGGTCATCACATGGTTCTATTCCCGTGAGATGTGTGAGCAGCGCCTCCTGCTTTCAGAGGAGAGCGTGCTCTACACCGACGTAGG
>CAZHKB010000065.1:0-11550 GCA_964533405.1 uncultured Phycisphaeraceae bacterium
GCCCATTACCGCATCGGCAACACCGGCCCCTTCTCCACCATCGCCCTCACCCGCGTCGGCTCCTCCACATGGACCGCCGATCTGCCCGCTCTGCCCGCCTGCGGGCAAGACGCCAACCTCTATCTCAGCGCCGTCGGCACCGACAACATCCGCCACAACTGGCCCCCCGCCGGTGCCGCCGCCCCCGCCGTCATCCCCATCCGCGACACCACCACCGTCTTCGCCGACACCTTCTCCTCCGATCAGGGCTGGTCCTACCTCGCCCCCGGAGACACCGCCACCGCGGGTCGCTGGGTCCGCGGCGATCCAAACCCCACCGCCTCCCAGCCCGACCACGACGACAACCCCCTGGCCCCCTCAACCGCCATGGCCTTCACCGGCCAGAACAACGCCGCGAACACCAACGGCGGCGACGTCGACAACGGCACCACCACCCTCACCTCACCCGCCATTGACCTCTCCGCTCACCCAACCGCCGTGGTCTCCTACCTGCACTGGTTCTCCAACCGCCGTGACTCCGACATCACCATCGACGACCCGCTCCTCTTCCACATCTCCGCCGACGACGGCCAATCTTGGACCCCCGTCCGCACCATCGGCCCCGCCGGCCCCCTCTCGGTCACCGGCTGGCGCACCGACGCCTTCAACGTGCAGGACTACATCACGCCCACCTCCACCGTCCGCCTCCGCATCGTCGCCAGCGATACCGGCGCCGCCAACTGGGTCGAGGCCGCCATCGACGAGGTCCGCGTCACCGCCGTCTCCTGCCCGACCTGCCGCCCCGATCTCACCACCAACGCCGTGCCCGGCTCCCCCGGCTATGGCCAGCCCAACGGCACGCTCAACAACGACGACTTCTTCTATTACTTGCTGCAGTTCGCCGCCGGCAATCTCGCCGTCGCCGATCTCACAACCACCGCCGTCCCCGCCTCCCCCGGCTACGGCATCCCCAACGGCGTCATCACCAACGACGACTTCTTCTACTACCTCACCCTCTTCGTCAACGGCTGCTGACCCCGGTGGCACAGGTCTCCGACCTGTGTCGGCGGCGCAGCCGCCGTCCGACAACCCTACCCACCATTCTCGAGACGGGGCGTCCCCGCCCCGCCCCTCCGCGCCGCGGACCCCATGCCTCAACAGAGCCCCCTGCGGCAGCAGGGGGTTCACGCGCAAGGCTTCGCGATGCGGGATTCAAACCAGCTCGCCAACTTGCCCAACGTATCGACGGCCTTTGGCGCAAAAACGCGAGCGCGCAGTTCTGCGCGACGAAAAATAAAAAAATTCTGCGCGGCAAAATAAGCCCTGAAACTTACTTTCTGCCGGATCTACATCCAAAAGTCGCGCACAAACCCGTGCCATGGGGGGAGGTATAGAGGACCACACATGTCGCCCACCACACCCCCCAACTCAGGTGCCCCACAAAACCGTCGATTCCACGCGACGCGGGCCAATGACACACCCGATCGGGATGGTCAACTCCAGGTTTTCCTCAGGATTTCGCTGTTCTTCGTCGACACACCACCCCATCCGTGGCACCCTCAACTCTGGATGGAGTCGCGCATGGTGCTTCCGTCCTCCCCCATCGTCCCCGGCGCGGCCGCTCGCCAACGCCGCCTTGCCCCGCCCGCCCGCCTCATCGCGGCCCTGGCCCTGCTGCCACGAGCCGGCCCGCTCCCCGCACTCGCCGACCCCGTCTTCTCCACCACCCACGGCATCCAGTTCTCCACCATCTCCGAGCCGGGCAACCCCGTCGTGCCCCAGTCCGTCGGCCCCTGCTTCTACTCACCCGGCGCGGGGCCGCTGCTCGTCGGCTCGGTCAACTACGAGTACCGCATCGCCCGCACCGAGACCACCGTCGAGCAGTGGGCCGAGTTCATCACCGCCTACAGGCCCCGCTACACCGGGGGCAACCCCAACTTCACCCCCTTCACCGGCTTCTGGATCGAGTGGTCCAGCAGCCAGCAGAAGTACGTCTACGACCCCGCGACAGCCAGATTCCCCATCGACCCCAACTGGCGCGTCGCGGCCGCCTACTGCAACTGGCTCCACAACGACAAGGCCACGGGCGCCTCGGCCTTCGCCTCCGGCGCCTACGACACCTCCATCTTCAACAGCAACCCCGACGGCTCGCTCAACGACCAGCGCGAGCACTCGCCCGGCGCCAGGTTCTGGCTCCCCACACTCGACGAGTGGACCAAGGCCATGCACTACGACCCCGACCGCTACGCCCCCGGCGACGGCGGCTACTGGGTCTACCCCACCAGCAGCGATGAAGCACCCATCCCGGGCGTCCCGGGCGTCGGCCAGACCAACGGCGGCCTCGAGGGCAATCCCCGCTACTTCCCGGTCGCCTCCTACCCGGACATCCAGAGCCCTTGGGGACTTTGGGACGGGAGCGGCGGGACCACCGAGTGGACGGAGCAGTTTGCCGAGGACAGGTTGCGAGTCATCCATGGCAGTGCGCCATGACTGCCCACGGACCCCTTTGATCGCATTGATTGGCCGTGGCCAGCTGGTCCGCAAGGCGGTGGTCAGGGCTTCCGTCTGGCTGCGGCGGTGCCCGCACCACAATCGCTTGTCGTCCTGACACTGGGCTTCCTGCCCCGCACAAGGAGGAGTCGAGCATGAACCGCTTCGCCTGTGCTTCCACCTGCGTCCTTTCCCTCCTCGCCCTGGCCCGCGCTGCGACCGCGCAATGCGGGTGCGGCAGCACCAACTTCAACTGCACCGTGAGCACGGGCGACACGGTGTGCATCACGCCCACGTTCAACGCCACCACCGGGAAGTGGGACATCTCGATCGCCGCCACCATCGACAACTCCAACAACGTGATCAGCGTGACCATCGAGGCCAACACCGACGAGACGGCGGTTGGCGAGGTCGCCCTGCCGCCGTTCCACGTCCACAACCAGGATTGCATCCCGCCCCACAACGAGACCGCAATCGAAGACGCTTTCTCCATCACTCTCCGCTTCGACGACCCCGTCACCTGGGACCAGGGAATCCTCCCCTTCAACATCCATACTCCACCGACAACGGCTCCTCCTGGGTCAGCGACAACAACCAGTGGTCCGTCCTCTCGGGCAGGGGCACCCGCAACATCACCCTGCTCTACAGCGACGAGAGCGACCCCTCCGTCATCCCCTCGGGCCGCGACGACCGCATCACCCCCATCACCACCGGCAGCAGCAAACTCCTCTGCGACGACCTCCTGACCACCTCCGAAGTCCTGGTTGACTCCTTCACCTCCGAGTTCTCGTCGTTCTGACCCCTCCCCGGCCCAAACGCACCGCCTCAATCACGCCGCGGGCCGGGGCTCAATCCCCGGCCCGCCTTCGGATCCCCCCGTCCGATATCTCTCCCCCTCCGCCCTTGCCAGCCGATACCTCCCCAGCATCGCGGAGGCGATATCATGCTGGCTCTCAGGACGACCCCCCGCCTCTTCGGCTGGGGTCCGGGCAAGGACGCGGGCTTGGGTTCGGAAGCGATCGTCGGGGGCTCCCCGCCCCGCCGAGTTCCGGACCACAGGGCACCACAGATGGACAACCCCCCGGAGCGCGCCCGCTTCGGACCATATCGCCTGCTTCGAACGCTGGACGCCTGCCCGGGCGCCGACCGCTATCTCGCCCTGCACGAGAAACGCCAGACCAGCCACGTCGTCTACCGCTTCGGCGTCTCCCATGACGCCGCCGAGCGTCGCCGCTTCCTCGCCGCCGTCCAGCCACTGGCCTGCCTCGACCAGCCCCATTTGCTCCCGGTCGAGGAGTACTCCTTCGCCGCCGACTCCCGTGGCTGGGTCGTCACCCCCTACACCGGCAGCCAGATCGGCCTCATGACCCTCGCCCGCCTGCTCGCCGACAAGGGCGGCCGCATGTCCCCGTCCGAGGCCCAGCGGGCACTCACCCACACTCTCGAAGCCGTCCAATCCGCCCACGAGATCGGTCTCTGCCACGGCCCTCTCTCCCCCGACCAGATCCTCATTGACCGCCGTGGTTCGGCAACCATCGAGCTCTACGGCCTGGACCGGCGCCTGCACTCCGACGCCTGCCAACCCGGGGTGGACTCTGTCCGCCAAGACGAAATCACCTCCCTGGTTCGCCTGGGCTATGTGCTCCTGACGGGGCTGAACCCCGCCTCCCTCCACATCTCCTCGACCCGCCTGGTCAAGCGCCTCGACCGCAAGTGGGATGCCTTCTTCGCCGCCGGGCTGAACCCGCAGGCCGGTTTCGCCAGCGCCGCCGACGCCCTGGCCGCCTTGCCCGGCTCTTCCGCCGTCCCCGCACCGCCCACGCCCGCGCCCAGCCGGGTGCGCCCGATCGTCACCCTCGGCTTCCGCACGCCGGCCGCACGCTGATCCCCGTCCCCAACTCAGGGCTCGCCCGATTCCGGCTCGCCACCCATTTCCTCCGCCGTCTCAGCCTCCGCCGCCCGCGCCCCTTCCGCCGCCCGCTTCGACACCACGTCATAGCACGTCGCCAGAAGCCCCACGAGCGGGAACCGGCTCTCCGGGAACGGGCTGGGCCCAAGCCGCCTCAAAAGCGCATGACTCACGGCCGGCGGCTCCACCGGCAGGTCCACCAGTTCCAGTTCAGGCCCTGCCTCCCAGAACCGGTCCAACGCCTCCGCCAACGGCACCGCGCCATCCCCATGCGCCGTGGGGATGTACACCGGCGCCTCGACACCCGGCGGCGTCACGCTCCGACCGGCCCGCAGCCGGTCCATCAGGTCCGCACGCCCGATGCCCCGCAGTTCGAACATGACAAACGCATCGGCCGCGAGTTTGTCGGCCAGAATGTACGCGGCGCACGCCGCGTGCTTGCACCAGGGCGTCGCGTGCCCGCAGGAGCAGGTCGACGTCATTTCCTCGAGGCTGGTCGGGAACAGGCGCAGGCCCGAAGGGGCGAAGGCGTCCTCGATGTTCGAGGGCACCTCGCCGCCCAGGAGTCGGGCCGAGTATGACGCCTGCTCGGCCATCGCCACGGTCGCCTTGTCCCAGCCCTCGGCCGGGATGACCGGCAGCGTGAGCCGCGTCTGGTACGCCCGCTCGGAGCGCCCCTGCACCAGCGCATCAATCCGCCCGGGGCTGACGGTGAACGCCTTGGACTGCCCGGCCCGTGCATACTCGAGCCCCTCGCGCACGGCATCGGGCGCGACGCCCGCCTCGAGAAGTCGGATCACCCGCTGGGCGGCCCAGGACGCGGCCAGTTCGGCGTCCTTGCGCGTCAGCCGCACCCCGCCGCGCACCCGTCGCGGGTGCATCGTGAGTTTCTCGGGGCGTCGTGGGAAAGGTCGTTGCTCGGGGGGCATGGGTTGGATTGGTCTCAAAGGCTCCGACGGGAGGGCGAGTGTTGGCGGCCCGGCCCAGCCGCACCGGGGCGTGGCCACGCCGCCCCGAGGCGGACCTATAGGGTTCGCAGGCTGGGGGCCAACGTCCAGTGAGTCGTCAGAATGGTCCGCCAGCCTTACGCGATCACCGCGCAGATCCGGCGGGCCAGCTGCTGGTTCAGCGCGTGCCCGGATCGGCTGGCGTACACGTCCATCTGAACGCGCGCCCCGATCAGCGTCAGGTCGCCCACCAGGTCCAGGAGTTTGTGGCGGGCGGGCTCGTTGGCGAAGCGGTACGCGTTGTTGATGGGACCCGAGGGGCCGATCACGAGCGCGTCGTTGTCGGCCAGGTGGGCGAGCAGGCCGGCGGCTCGCATGGCGTCGGCCTCGGCTTTGAGGCAGAACGTGCGGGCGGGGGCGATGTCGGTCAGGTAGGATTCGGGTCGGCCGTCCCACGCCGCGGTTTGCGTGCCCAGGGCCGCGGCGTCGGCGGCCATCGGGCCTGTCACCCGGGTGTAGTCAAGGTCGTAGCGGAAGGACCGGCCTGGCGCGGAGCGTGGTGTGGCGCGGACCCACACATCCGGGTCGCGTTCGTCGCGGACCTGGATCGGACCCGTCAGCGTGCGGACCTCGAGGGGGCCCTTATCGCTGGGGTCGGTGAGTTCGATCGCGCTGGCGAAGTCGAAGGAGGCCGCGTCCATGAGCGGGACCTCGTCGCCTTCGAGTTCCAGCAGCGCGTCGGTGATGCCCAAGGCGTCGAGCGCGGAGAGGATGTGCTCGACGGTGCCGATCAGGTCGCCGTTTGCGGTCTCAAGTGTCGTCGATCGCGTCGACATCGCGGCGAATGCCGGGTGGATGGGCCTGTTCGAGAGCGAGTCGACGGTCGCGGGGCAGCGCGGCTTACCCGGCAGGTCGGCCCGGCTGAACCACAGGCCGGGCTTGCTGGTGGCTGAGAGCGTGAGGCGTGCGGGCTTGCCGGTGAAGAGCGCGTGTCCGCGGAACTGCATGGGGACGACGGGTTCGAGGCGCCGCGGGGCGGACATGCGGGGGGAGTGTACCCGCGGGAGGAGGCCGGGTCTCGGTGCGGGCCTCGCATCCCCTCACAACCGGGAAACGGCGCTTGACCTGGGCGCTGTTTTTGGGGAGGCTGGGGCTTGGGTGCCCGGGTCGGTGGGTGGCGGCGTGAGGGCCGTGACGGTCGTGCGGCATAAACGGAGGGACAGAGACATGGCGAGGCGAGTTGCGAGAGCGGTGCTGGTGGTGTCGGCGTTGGCGGGCACGTCCAGCGGGGCGGTGTTCGGCTTCGAGAGTTCGGCGGTGGGATACTTCCCGAGCGTCGTGGTGATGGACGGCGGGGTGACGATGACGGTGACCAGGCCGAGCGAGCCGGTGCAGATCGCGCTGCGGACGAACTACCCGGCGGGGTGGGGTTCCAACGCGATCTTCTCGACGATCAACGCGGGCACATCGTTCGAGCCGCTGATCTTCGATTTCGACCAGGGTCTGTCGATGCTGGTGTTCGAGACGGGGGACTTCGGGGCCGACGACGACAGCGTGACGGTGCTCGCCTACGACGGCCCCGGGGCGACGGGCAATCAGGTGTCGGCGGTGACGGTGCTCTGGGGGCTGCGGAACTTCACGCAGGTTCCGCCGGAGGTGGTGACGCTGTCGCCGTCGGCGGGCTCGATCCGGTCTGTGAGCATCAGTTCCGTCGGGTTCGCTGGCGGGCAGAGCATGGCGTACGACAACTTCAACGCGACCGTGGGGGGGGCGGGGTGCGAGCCGGACCTGACGACGGGGGCGATCCCGGGCCAGGCGGGCTACGGCGTGCCCAACGGCATCCTGAACAACGACGACTTTTTCTACTTCCTGGCGCAGTTCGCGGCTGGCAACATCGCGGTGGCGGACGTGACGACGACGGCGATCCCGGGCAGCCCGGGGTACGGCGTGCCCAATGGGGTCATCAACAACGATGACTTCTTCTACTACCTGAGCATCTTCTCGGCGGGGTGCTGAGGAAGTCGCGACGAAGTGACCTAGGGAGATGGGGCGTGGCTCGTCCACCGCTTTTACTCTGCGTCTGGGGACGGGGCGAATGTGTTTTGGCTTGCACCGCTGGTTCGCATCGGCCACAATAGCGGCGCGCTTTCCGCCGTCGGCGGGGGCCAACCGGTCGTCTTTGTCGGAGGAGGATCTCATGAAGAAGGTGTGCGTGGCGTCGCTGGTGGTTCTGGCCGCGTCGGCGGCCCAAGGGCAGGTCGGGGTGCTGGACCAGAACAGCCCGATCTTTGCCGGTGGGCCGGGGGTTCAGTCGTCGATCTTCAACATGTCGGCTGGGTTCCTGGTGTGGGAGGTGCAGGTGCGGGCGGGGATGGCCGGGCAGCTGGAGGGCGTGAAGCTGGGGCTGGCGAACCAGGCGCCGGGGACGGCGCAGTCATGCCAGGTGCGGCTGCGTTCGGGGACGGCCGCGGCGCCGGGCCCGGTGCTGGGGATTCAGACGGTCACGAATCCGGGGTCGGGCATTGAGGTCGTGTTCGCCGACTTCACGAGCGCGGGATACAACCTGAACGCGGGTGACACGTTCGTGCTGGAGTTCCAGGGCAACGACACGAACCTGTGGATTTACGGGAGCTACGTGGACCCGACGGTCGGCGCCCCGCTGTATCCCGAGCCGGTGTGGCTGCTGGGCAGCCCCTACCCGGCGGGGTGGTGCCTGGGGTTCGAGACGTACATGCTGGCGGGCGGCGGGTGCGATCCGGACCTGACGACCACGGCGATCCCGGGCACGCCGGGGTACGGCGTGCCCAACGGCATCCTGAACAACGACGACTTTTTCTACTTCCTGGCGCAGTTCGCGGCTGGCAACATCGCGGTGGCGGACGTGACGACGACGGCGATCCCGGGCAGCCCGGGGTACGGCGTGCCCAATGGGGTCATCAACAACGATGACTTCTTCTACTACCTGAGCATCTTCTCGGCGGGGTGCTGAGGACGAAGTGGGGGAGAGACGACGTGACGAAGGGGGATGGGCAGCGGCCCATCCCCCTTTTTGCGGGGTTGGGCGAGATTCGGTTGATTGGAGCGCTCCCTGCTTGCGGATGGGCTTTGGGAGTCACGGGCTGAGCGTGAGTATGTATTCATGCGGGTTGGTGTCGTTGTCGGAATTGTTGGCGTGTTTTTGCGGTCCGGCTAGTTCGTGTTGCGTTGGCACGGGAAATCCGCCACAATGGGCTCCTCGTTGGAGCGACTTGAGAGGAGATCCTGATGCGTCTGTCCCCCGCCCTTCTCGCTGTGCTCGCGGCGGCGCCCCTGTGTGCCGCGCAGACGACTCTTTACCAGCAGAGCCCGATCAACTCGTGGGGTGGCTACTCGTCGCAGGACGCGCGCAACCCCGGCGGTTTGGGGTGGTTCAGCGAGGTGGCCGACGACTTCGTGGGTGACGGCGCCTGGACGGTCGATCGCGTGCGTTTCTGGGGCGGCTATGCGTCGCCGGAGGCCGGGCGTGGGAACACCGATGGCTTCACGGTCCGGTTCTACACGAACAACGCGGGCGCACCCGGCGCGCGGATCTTCGAGCAGGACGTGTTCACGTTCACGGAGACGGCGTACTTCACGCAGGTGATCCAGCCGCCGGACCCGTGGGTCGGGTATGAGACGGAGGTCGCGTTGTCGCCCGGGTTCGACGTTCCCTCGAACGGGACGTACTGGGTGAGCGTGGTGGCGATCCTGGGCCGCGGCGGTGCTGCGATTGAGCCGCAGTGGGGCTGGATCCAGTCCTCCGGGTCCAGCGGCGCGTCGGGGCACCAGTGGTTCTTCTCGCCGGGCAACTTCACCCCGCAGGGCGCGGACTTTTCGTTCGTGCTGATCGAGGGCGCGGGCGGGTGCGCTCCAGACCTGACCACGGGCGCGATCCCGGGCCAGCCTGGCTACGGCGTTCCGAACGGCGTCTTGAACAACGACGACTTCTTCTACTACCTGGCGCAGTTCGCGGCGGGGAACATCGCGGTGGCTGACCTGACGACGACGGCGATTCCCGGCAGCCCGGGCTACGGGACCCCGAACGGGATCATCAACAACGATGACTTTTTCTTCTACCTGAGCATCTTCTCGGCGGGTTGCTGAGAGAGAGTCGGGTGCGAGGCCAACAGGCGAAGACACGCAGGGGAGCGGGCGAGCCCGCTCCCCTGTTTATTTGACGCCGATCACGTTGGGGGAGTTGGGCAGCCCTGGCGGCTTGCCCCCTCCGCCAACTTCGCCGAGCCTCGTTGGAACCTCCGGCGCACGCAGGCCCGGGAGGGGGTCAGAAGTCGAAGATGGTCTCGACGATCCGGGTGAGGAAGCCCTTGCGGGCGGCCTCGCGGATCTCGCCGTCGTTGGTGATGGTGACGGCCAGGTCGGCCACCTGCGTTGAGAGGATGGTGTTGGAGTTGGAGATGTCTTCCTGGCGGCAGACGCCCGAGAGGACGTACTCCTGGGTCTCGCCGTTCTGGTCGATGCGCTTGCGGGCTTGCAGGACCAGCGTGCCGTTGGGCTTGATGTCGATGATCTCCGCGGTGACGCGGGTGGAGAGGCGGTCGGTGCGTTCGTAGTCGCCCTTGCCGTTGAAATCGTTCTCGAAGGAGGTGTCGACGAGCATCTCGTTGGAGAGGTTGCCCTGACGGAGTTGGAGTTCGAGCAGGGCCATGGGGTCGATCAGGGCGTTGACCGAGCCGCGGGAGGAGGAGTCCTGCTCGGTCTCGAGCGACTGGCTGCTGGTGGCCTTGGCGGTTTCCTCAACGATGATGGTGATCAGGTCGTGGACCTTGAACTCGCGGGGGTCGGGGGGCTGGACGAGGATGATGGAGTAACCCGCGAGGGAGTCGGCGGGGTTGTCGGCTGCGTAGGCCGCCTCCACCGGGCGCTCGAAGAGGGATTGGGCGGAGGCGAGCGGGGCGAGGGAGAGGAGGCAAAGGGGAGTGAGCAGCGCGCGGGGGGTGGTGTGGTGTGTGGAGGCGGTGTGGCGCATGGAATGGCTCCGGGGGAGGCGATTGGTCGGCCCTCCGGGCCGGATGGTTTACGAAGGCTTTTCCAGGGGCTGAATCCCCTGGCTCCGGTGGTGCGCCCTCGGGGCGGGGCGCGGGAATACTGGCGGCCAGACGCGGCGGACTGTCGCGTCCCGTGGAATCAGGGCACGTCGATGGCGATGCCGGGCGAGGCGATCTGGATGCCCGGCGTGGTGGTGTCAGTGGGCTCATCCACCGCAACGGCGATGCCCGGTCCGGCGAGGCGGGCGAGGAACTCGCGGGCGAGGTCCTGGGGACGGCGCTGGCCGCGGGGTCCGGTGGTGGGGGTGGTGAGGGTGACGCAGCGGATGGTGTCTCCGGTGCGGCCATCTTGGAGGGCGCGGGCGGGGATCTGGAGGGAGATGGCACCCAGGGCGGCGTGGACTTGCAGGGTCTGGCCGCGGCGGATGACCAGGGGGGTCTCGACGTCGCGGGTGATGAGGGGCTCGCCGGGTGCGACGCGGGTGCGGGTGATGAGGCCGACGGCCTGTTCGGGTGAGATGGGTGTGAGGTCGGGCGGCATCCAGCGGGTGTCGGTGGTGAGGTCGGCGTCGGCGATGAGATGGTCGCGGTCGAGGCCGGCGGTGGCCAGGGCAACGGTGCGGCGGATGAGCACGCCCACGCG
This sequence comes from uncultured Phycisphaeraceae bacterium, assembly GCA_964533405.1. Taxonomy (GTDB): domain Bacteria; phylum Planctomycetota; class Phycisphaerae; order Phycisphaerales; family UBA1924; genus JACKHA01. The sequence goes on from CAZHKB010000065.1 coordinate 10,993, forward strand.
GATGGCGTCGGAGCGCAGGATGCGCTCGCCCTGGTAGATGGTGATGCGCAAGGGGAGGCGTTCGGAGTAGCCGGTGGGCTGGACATCGACGGTGCGCCCGATGGCGGAGAGGGCCATGAGGGCGGCGTCTCGATCGGCGATGTCGAGGCGGAGGTCGGCGATGGTGCAGTTGAAGGCGTGCGCGAGGCGCTGTTCGAGGACGGCGCGGACGGAGGTTGGCTCGGTGGGGGCGAGGGCGGCGCTGGTCGTGTCGCCCGTGGGGTCGGTCGTCGGCGCGAGCGGGGCCAACGAGCGGACCTGGCAGGTTGAGCCCAGCAGCGTGAGGTGGCCCCAGACGGGGTCGGCCTGGTCGTCGATGGCGGCGCGGATGGCCGCGGCGTCGAGGGTGGTCCAGGCTTCGAGCGCGCCGGAATCGAGGACGATGATGGAGGCCAGGGCATCGGCGGAGGGGCCGTCGAGGCGGGCGATGTCGGCCAGGGTGACGGGGCGATCGGCGGCGACGCGGGCGACGGGGCGGAGGTGGATCGAGCCGGTGTGCTGGGCTCAACCTGCCAGGTC
>CAZHKB010000066.1:0-11474 GCA_964533405.1 uncultured Phycisphaeraceae bacterium
GCCCGGGGCTCGGACCAGAGAATCGACGGGGACGCGCTCGGTGATGGAGAGTCCGAAGGCTTCGAGGCCCGGGTGGTCGGTCTGGGAGTTGGTGAGGAGTCGGAGTTTGGAGAGGCCCAGGTCTCGGAGGATCTGGGAGCCGATGCCGACCTCGCGCCAGGTGCGGCTGGCGACGCCGTCTTCGGCGGGATTGCCGCCGGCGATTTCGGGTTGGTCGGAGGGGGCGTGGGAGCCGAAGGAGTGTCCGGCGCGGCGGATGGACTGGAGGCGGGCTTCGAGGCCGTCGCCCACTCCTTCCGGGCGGAGGTAGACGACGACGCCGCGGCCTTCGCGCTGGATGGCACGCATGGAGGCGCGGAGGACGGCGCCGGAAGACGTTGGCCCGCCGGGCGAGGATGATGCGGCCGTGGCTGAGTCGAGGTCGCCGAAAACGTCGCCGAGCAGGTGGCGTCTGTGAACGCGGACGAGGGTTGGCCTAATCTGCTCGGGGACGATGCCGGCGCCGTCGGGCAGGCCGATGTCGCCGGCGGTGATCGCGACGTGGGGGAGCGGGTCGACGAGGCTGTCGTAGGCAAAGAGGCGGAACTCGCCTTCGGGGGTGCGGAGAAGGGTGCCCTGGCGCGGCTCGGCGCGTCGGACGAGGGACTCACGGGCGAGGCGGTGCTCGATGACCTGGGCGACGGAGCACATTTTGAGGTTGCGCTGCTGGCAGAACTCGACAAGTTCGGGGCCGCGGGCCATCTCGCCGTCGGGCTTCATGATCTCGATGATGACGGCGGCGGGGTAGAGGCCGGCGAGTCGGCAGAGGTCGACGGAGCCCTCGGTCTGTCCGGTGCGGACCAGGACGCCGCCGTTGCGTGAGCGGAGCGGGTTGATGTGTCCGGGGCGGACGAAGTCGTTTGGGGAGAACCGGGGGTCGATGGCCATCTGGATGGTGCGGGCGCGTTCCTTGGCGGAGACGCCCGTGCCGAAGCCGTGGCGGGGATGGCCGTCGATGGAGATGGTGAAGGCGGTGCCTCGGACGGAGGTGTTGGAGGGGGCCTGGGGGTCGAGGCGGAGGCGGTCGCAGTCGGCCTCGGTGAGCGAGAGGCACATGTAGCCCAGGGCGTTCTGGAGGAGGAAGGTGATGGCTTCGGGTGTGACGAACTCGGCGGCGATCACGAGGTCGCCCTCGTTCTCACGGTCCTCGTCGTCGACCATGACGACCATGCGTCCGTTGCGGAGGTCGTCGAGAACGTCCGAGAGCGGTGCGAGCATGCGGAATGCTACGAGGGGGGCGCGGTGTGGAGGGCGGATCGGCGGAGTCGGCTTTGGTCGTTGTGGCGCTGTGGTTCGAGCCCGACCCTTAAGGCCAGTTGAACCAGACAGGCACAAAGGGCACAAACAAGGCGGGAGGCCGAGGCGAGAGACAAAAATCCTTCCTCAGGTGCTAATGGGGACCGAACACGGCTTTGACAATCTGGAATTCGGCCAACTCGGTTGATCCGCCGGGGGCGTGGAGTCCACTACAATGGATCGGGGGTTCGGGTCTGGTGTCGCTAAACTCAGGGCGGTGGCGATCCGGACGGGGAAACGCTATGGCAATGCGCGGCGTCGGGCTGGGTGTGGTGGCGGGGCTGGTGGCCGGATCGCTGGCGATGCCCGCGCTGGGGCATCCGCTGGGGCAGTACATCTATCGCGATGGGAACGACAGGCTGGTGATGGTGTTCCCGTACCAGAACTACTGGCCTTTGACGATGCGGCTGCCGCCTTATGCGGGGGTCATGGACAACAACTACCCTTTCGAGGAGGCGCAGGTGGACCGGCCTTCGCAGGGTTTGTACAGGCCGCTGCCGGGGTCCAAGATCGAGGTGGTGCTGGCGGGTTTCGCGCCGGGATTCTGGATCCGCGATCCGTTTGACATCACGGTGGCGCATCACGAGCCGGGCGAGCGGCTGACGATCGGCACGACGGGGATGGGGTTTTTGACGTTCCCGTACTGGCACCTGGACGAGGACGACCCTGAGTTCGTTCCGGGGCTGGAGTCGTACTCGGCGTCGTACTCCCTGCACGACGTGAGCGGGGTCCACGGGGACAGCGAGGTGTACACGTTCAACGTGTACCCGAGCGTGGGGTTCTGCCCGGCGGACATGACGACGACGGCGATCGTGGGCGCGCCGGGGTACGGGATTCCGAATCAGACGCTTTCGAGCGACGACTTCTTCTACTACCTGATCCAGTTCGTCAATGGGCACTGGACGGCGGACCTGACGCACTCCACGTTGCCGGGGTCGTTCGGGTATGGCGTGCCGGACGGGTTCGTGACGAACGACGACTTTTTTTACTATACGGCGTTGTACGTCTTGGGATGCTGAGGGCGGGTGAGGCGAGATGCCGCGTGGTCGGGGCGGCTCGGAACGGCAAAACCCGCGTGCTTACGCCCGCGGCCGTGATGGGAACTCGCCCACCTCGTTCGCGCGGTCTATTCTTCCTCCCCCCGGTCGGATCGCGTTGATCCGGGCGGGCGGCGGTCGGTCCCGACGGCGGGCGATCGCGACTTGCCAGCAACTCAGCCAACTCCCACGATGACCGCCCTTCAGGCTCATCCCGCCATCAGACTCCCCGTCAGACGCCTCGCGCCCACGATCATCGGGGCGGCGGTGGTGGCGGGCGGGGTGCTGGTCGGCGCGGTGGCCGCCCTGCGGCCCGGTGAGGTGGCGACGGCGGCGATCGCGGGCGGGGCCGTGGTGCTGGCGGTGTCGGGGATGCTGGGCGTGCTGGCCCTGCTGCGATTCGGGCACCTGCTCACGCTGACGACCGCGGTGATGGGGCTGTCGATGGCGCGGCTGGTCGCCTCGGTCGGCATGGGCGTCGGTTGCCTGCTGCTGGCGTCGCCGGTGGACGGGGCCAAGCCTGACAAGGTGGTTTTCGCGGTGGTGTTCCTGGGGACGTGGCTGGTGGTGCTGGGGGTTGAGACGCCTGTGCTGCGTGCGGCGGTCCGGCGGCTGGCTGATCCGGCAACCGTGTCTTCTTCGGCCTCCGCGTCGGCGTCCGGGTCGGCGTCCGGGTCGGCGTCCGGGTCGGCGTCTTTGCCGTTGTCGTGTTCGACGGATACTCTGGGCCTCAATCCGACCTCTCGCGCGCCAGGAGCGACCCGCTGATGCTCGCCTCGCTTTACACCCTCGCGGCCGAAGGCAGCCCGGTCGCCCACGTCGTCCAGCACCCGTTCTTCAGCGTGAACGTCGGAGGGACGAACTGGTGGGTGTGGACGGCCCACACCGGCAACCTCGTCCTGACCATGGTCATCATGCTCATCGCGTTCCCGTGGCTGGCCAAGAAGATCGCCACCGGGCACGAGAGCGAGGGCAACCGGCGGTACATCACGACCAACCCGCTGGCGCACATGGTGGAGGTGATCTACCTCTACCTGCGGGACAAGACGGCGAGGCCGCTGCTGGGCGAGCGGACGGAGCGGTTCATGCCGTTCCTGGCGACGATCTTCTTCTTCATCCTGGTGAACAACCTTCTGGGGCTGATCCCGATTCTGGACATGATCCTGCTGGCGGTGCCCAAGTGGCGCGCGGAGCACAGGGCGCCGCTGGGCGGCACGGCAACCCAGAACCTGATGGTCACGGGCGCGCTGGCGGCGATCTCGTTCGTGGTGATCAACGTGGCGGGGCTGCGTGAACTCGGGGTGAAGGGCTACGCCAAGCACCTGACGGGGGGCGCGCCGGTGTATCTGTGGCCGCTGCTGATCCTGATCGAGGTGGCGGGCACGTTCATCAAGCCGGTGGCGCTGGCGCTGCGTCTGTTCGCGAACATGACGGCGGGGCACATCCTGTTGGCCACGCTGTTCATGTTCACGGGGATGGCGTGGAGCGCGGGGGTGGGGGTCTGGGCGCCGGTGACGGTGGTGTCGGTGATCTCCGCGATCGCGATCTACTTCCTGGAGTTGTTCGTCGCCTTCCTGCAGGCGTTCGTGTTCATGTTCCTGACGACGGTGTTCATCTCGCAGCTCTCGCACCACGGGGAGCACGGGCATGGTGATGAGCACGGGCACGATCATGCCCACGACAAGGCCCCTGGGGGCGGGGGGCATGGGCACGCCGCGCCGGCGCACGCCTGATCTCGCACGAAGCATCACTCGACGTATCGCACGACGCATGAGTCGATCTGGGGCGTGGCCCGGGCCCCTCAAGTTCTCCGGGCTGCATCACGACACCTCCGGGCCAGGCCGAACAGTCCGCCTGGCATCTCGGGATTCCTCGACAGAAAGGGACTCGGCAGTGAAGATCACGCTCCGCACCGTCGCTCTGGCCTTTGGCACGCTCGCCGTCTTCGGCGCCGCGGAGGCTCTGGCCCAGTGGGTTCCCGGCACCCGCGAGGAGGCGATGGAGTTCGCCGCCGCCCAGAACGAGACCGCCCGTCGTGGCTTCGCCGCGATCGGCGCGGGCCTGGCCGTCGTCGGCGGCGGCATCGGCATCGGCCTGATCGGCAAGGGCGCGGTCGAGTCGATCGCCCGCCAGCCCGAGGCCACCGGCCCGATCGGCACCAACATGATCCTGGCCGCCGCGCTGGTCGAGGGTGCGACCCTCTTCGCCGTCGTGGTCGGTCTGCTCGCGGCCCTGTGATCGTGGGCTCCACCGGGTGGAGCGACCACGCCTGGCGTGGCCAAGCGGATCGCCGGTTGATCCTGACACTCCCGGTGCGCCGCCGACCGGCGGCCCACCGCTTTTCGCAGTCTCACGAACCTCTCGGAGTTCACTGATGACCCGCCTGCTGCAGAAGCTCCTTCCAAGCGTCGCGTGCCTGACGATGGTGGCGGCCGCGCCGACGGTGCTTGCCCAGCCCGAGGCGCCCGGCGCGACCACGCTTCAGCCCGACTCGCACGTCGTGGGCGAAAGCCACGATGAGGGTGCGCACGCCGACGGCACGCACGACGCGGGCGGGCACGCGGCGGGAGCCGTGGGCGGCGATCATGCATCGCACGAGGACGTGGGGGTGATCCCGACCCCGCCGCAGGCGCTGATCCCGATGTTCACGGCCATCGCGGTGTTCGGGATCGTCTTCTTCGTGCTGTCGGCGAAGGTGTGGCCCGTGATCACCAAGGGCCTGAAGGAGCGGGAGGACAAGATCCTGCACGAGATCGAGGCGGCCGAGGAGGCTCGCCGGCAGGCCAAGGACTCGCTCGAGTCGTACGAGCGCGCGCTGGCCGAGGCCCGGGCCGAGGCGCAGAAGATTCTCGAGGACACCCGCGGGCAGCAGCAGAAGTTCGCCAATGACCTGAAGGCCAAGGCCGAGATCGAGCTGGCGGCGATGCGCGAGCGTGCGATGCGGGACATCGAGTCGGCCAAGAAGACGGCGCTGGGCGAGATCTACTCGCAGTCGGCCGCGCTGGCGACGTCGATCGCCGGCAAGATTCTGCAGCGCGAGGTGAACGATTCGGACCAGCAGCGGCTGGTGGATGAGTCGCTGGCGGAGTTGCAGACGAACTGAGGCCTCGGGTTCTTAGGCCGCCTTGCTCCCTGTCTCCCGCGTGACTCCGTGGTGAACTTCTTCGGACCCAATCCATGCCGCTGATTGAAACCCCACCAGACGCCGTCGCCGAGGTCTATGCCCGGAGCGTGTTCGACCTGGCGTTCGAGCGTGGGCAGCAGCCGCTGGCCGAGCGCGTGGCGGGCGAGCTGGAGGCGATCCTGGACATGGCCCGCCAGGACAAGCGGTTCGGCGAGTTCCTGGCCAGCCGTATTCTGCCGATGGCCAAGCGGGAGGCGTCGCTGCGGCGGATGCTGGATGGCAAGTGCGAGGACTTGACGCGCGACTTCCTGCTGACGCTGAATCGCAAGGGGCGTCTGGGGCATCTGCCGGCGATCACGGCCTCGCTGGATCAGATCCTGCAGGAGCGGTTCGGACGCGTCGAGGTCGATGTCTACACCGCCGCGCCGATGAGCCAGGGCGAGATGTCGACGATCCGCGATCGTCTGGCGTCGTCCTTGAACAAGGAAGTGGTCGTGCATCCGTACACGGACGAGTCGATGATCGGCGGGATCCGGCTGCGGATCGGCGACCAGTTGGTGGATGCCTCGATCTCGTCCAAGCTGCGGCGGATGCGGGATCAGCTGGCGCACGAGGGCGCGGCGAACCTGCGCGGCAAGATTCGTGACGTTCTGGGCGAGTGACGCCAAGTTGCGGTCCGGTACGGGCGCGCTGGCGTGCCGCGACGCCCGGGAGATAGTGGCCGACGTTCGGGTTGGAGCGTCGTGGCCCGAGGCTCGAGCGAAGTACGAACGGGCGTTGGGGCGAAAGGCGATGCGGGATGCAAGCCGCGCGTGAGCCGCGGCGAGCACACGGAAGCTCTTGCGGGCCTAGCGGAGGCTCGCGAGGCCCGCCGCCCCTGGTTGTCGAGAATCCCCCCGAGGTCACGCGTCGGGAGTCGCGGCACGGCTTGCGCTTCACGGACACCCCCCCACAAGACGGGGAGCACCCGCCCCCAAACACCCGGGATCAAGCCCCGACTAATAATCTGGGTACTTTCTAGGGGGTTGTATACGGTTCGTGTGAACGGTCGATAAAAATTTCACCCAAACGGGGGTTTGGACTTGCTTCTATTGACCACCCGGTGTACTTTAGAACGCTGCCGAGGCATCGGGTGAAGCATGGACACACTCCATGCACCTGCGACTGTGTGGAGTCGTGGTCAAACTCTCGGCGGAAGGGACGAAGACAGCAAAACAAGAGTGTGTGTGGCGCTGGCGGTGATGACCGCGGCGGGTACGGCCAACGCGGGGTTCACGACGGTGAATACCGGCAACACGTTCGGCGGCGGTCTCGGTGCCACGGGTGGCGGCGGTTCCGAGCTCAACATCGTGAAGATCATGGAGAGCATCCCGGGGTACGGTGCTTATTCGGCTGGCGCCGTGGGCACCACTCTCACTTTCACCGGTGGCGGCAGTGCGAAGCGAGTTGAAGACTTCGGTTCCGGGGGGGTTCTGACGTTGGTGAATGGCTCAGCTGGTGCCCTCGATCAGAAATGGAAGGATGGCACGGTGACGTTCGAGGCGCACGCGCGTTTCGCTGGCTTTGGTCAGGCCTTTGGGTACAACACGGCGCTGGACAACAGCACCTTCGCAACAACGGTAACCCAGATCACCGGGTCCGGGCTCGGTGCCTCGGGTAGCGGAGTCTTCACCATCGGTGCCGGTGACTTCCAGTGGATGCGGGCCGACAACCTCGCCGGTGCCAATCGGCAGTTTTCGATTGAAGCCAACAATGCTGGAGCATGTGACCAGATGGTGGCGTGGGAGATCTTCGGCTTTGCTGGTCAGAAGCGCTACCTGCTCGCGTTCGAGGACATCGTTGGGAGTGGTAGCGACCGCGACTTCAACGACCTCGTGATGGAACTCGTGGTCGTGATACCCCCGCCCTCCGCCGGCGGGATGGGCCTTGCGGGCCTCCTGGTGCTCGGCGTGCGTCGCCGCCGGTCCGTGTGATTGACGGGCTGATCGCTCCGTCCTCGCGGACCGATCGCGGTGCTGGCGCGGGCCAGTCCGCCTCGACATGATCCGAACCCTTGAACGCCCGGGCGCGAGCTGCGGGCGTTTTCATTGCTGGCCCCGACCCCCGACGCACCGGGCTCATCCCACGGGTGGGTCAGCCACGTCGGGACCAGGCCGGTCCTCTGGCGTGCGACCACGAGGCGCTGGCCCTCGTGCCAGGAGGCGACTCGCTGCGAGGTCGGGGTGAAGAGGAAGACGACGGCGCGGAGGATCGTGAGCGGGGCGGCATCGCGGCTCCAGGTCGGGAGGCGCGGCGTGGTCGAGCGCGTCGAGAGTTCACGCCCTGAGAGCGCGGGCAAGGGGCTGGATGGCGCGTCGTCTGTCATGGGCGGCGGGAGTCGACCGGGGCGCGAATCGCGGGCCTTCGCAGGAGGGTCGGGCTACGATGCTCGCCCCGACGGGCCCAGCGCGTGCGCGGGCCAGCTTTGACACCCCGAGGCCGATTCCCATGCCCAAGAAGACGATCGCCGACGCCCAGGTCGCCGGCAAGCGCGTGCTGATCCGCGTGGATTTCAACGTACCGATCGAGTCGGGGCGGATCACAGATGACGGGCGGATCAAGGCCGCGATTCCGACGATCAAGAGCGTGATCGAGCGGGGCGGGAAGGCGATTCTGATGTCGCACCTGGGGCGCCCCGGGGGAGGGGGGTATGAGGAGGGCGAGAGCCTGAAGCCCTGCGCGGCGCGGCTGGCGGAGTTGCTGGGGCGGCCCGTGGCGTTCCCGTCGACCGACTGCGTGGACGCGGCGACCGCGGGCGCGATCGCGGGGATGAAGGCCGGGGATGTCGTGCTGCTCGAGAACTTGCGATTCAACAAGGGCGAGAAGACGGGCGACCCGGCGTTCGCGGCGAAGCTCGCCGCGTATGGCGAGGTGTATGTGAACGACGCGTTCGGGACGTGCCATCGGCCCGATGCGTCGATGGTGGCGGTGCCGCGGTCGATGGCGGCGGGGACACCCCGCGTGAGCGGGTTCCTGGTGGAGAAGGAGATCAAGTACCTGTCGGAGGCGCTGGCAAACCCCGCGCGACCATTCGTGGTGATCCTGGGCGGTGCGAAGGTGAGCGACAAGCTTCCGGCGATCGAGCACCTGCTGCCGAAGGCGGACGCGGTGCTGGTGGGCGGGGCGATGGCGTACACGTTCCTCAAGGCGCTGAACAAGAGGGTGGGCACGAGCAAGGTCGAGACCGACCAGGTGTCGGTGGCCAAGGGGCTGATCGAGCAGGCGGCCAGGACCAAGCACGACCTGCACCTGCCGGTCGACCATGTGTGCTCGACGCAGTTCGCGGAGAGCGCGGGGAACATCGAGACGTTTGACGACCAGATCAAGGACGGGTTCATGGGGCTGGACATCGGCCCCAAGACGATGGGCAAGTTCGGCGAGGTGATCCGCAAGGCCAAGACGATCGTGTGGAACGGGCCGATGGGGGTTGCCGAGTGGAGGCCGTTCAGGATCGGGACCGAGTCGGTGGCGCGGTCGATCGCGCGGGCGACGGAGGGCGGCGCGGTGTCGATCGTGGGTGGGGGCGACTCTGCGGCGGCGGTCGAGAAGTTCGGGCTCTCGGGCAAGATGACGCATGTGTCGACGGGGGGCGGGGCGTCGCTGGAGATGCTGGAGGGCAAGCGGTTCGAGTCGGTGGACCTGCTGGATGAGAAGTGAGGCGGTCCCGGGTTGTCGGGTTCCACGCAATGGACGCAATGGACGCAATGGACGCAATGGTCGCGAAGTGGGACGGACGGAGAGCATGCTCGGGTGCGCCTTGAGCAGTTGATGGCGTTGCGGGTTGCCGCGGGATCTGGGGAGTGGAGGGCGGACAGACAGGCAAGGCGGGTGTGAGCGCGGCGCGTCTCCGCTGGGCGTCGACGGCGCTCTTGACGGCTGGCACTGCGGGGCGCGTTCGTCGCGCATGGCACGCGATCGTACCTCTCGTATGTTGCGCACTTCGCGTTGAAGCGAAGCCTTCAGGATCCCTCCTATCGCCCAAGGACTCGCCCGACGTGAAGCCCACCCGCCGCCACCTGCTGATCCTCACCGCGATCTGCGCGGTGGCGTACTTCATCGGGCTGACGACCCACGGCATCACCGCGTGGCACGAGGGCCAGCGGCTGCTGGTCGCACGCCAGATGCTCGAGGATGGGCGGTGGCTGGTGCCGACGATCAACGGGCACCCGTACCTGGCCAAGCCGCCGCTGTTTTACTGGGTGCAGATGGGCCTGGCGACGCTGCGCGGCTCAAGCGTGACGCTGCTGGACACGCGGCTTGCGGTCGCGATCTTCGGGTGGCTGGGCGTCATCGTGACGTACTTCGCGGCCCGCGACATGCTCCAGCCGCCGGGCGAGCTCGAGGAGAGCCGCGGGCGGGAATGGACGCTGCGGGGCGCGTTCTGGTCGGCGGCGATGCTGGCGACGGGAATCGACTATGTGCGATCGTCGCGGATCGGCGAGCTGGACATGCTGCTGCCTGCGCTGTGTACCGCGTCGATCTGGATGGTGTTCCGGGCATGGAAGCGGCACCTGGAAGAGGGGCGGACGGACTGGGGGGCGTGCCTGCTGGCGGTGTTGGCGGCCTCGCTGGCGGGATTGGCCAAGGGCCCGCCCGCGCTGGTGACGGTGGCGATCGGGGCGTATGGGGGCGTGCTGCTGCACGCGGCCTGGAGCGACGGGGCTCTGCGGGTTGACGCCCAGAGTCCGGGATCAAGCCGGGGACGCGCGGAGGCGGTGTTGCCGTCGGCGCGATCCGGGCGGGCCACTTTGGTCGCGGCGTTTGGGGGCGTCGCGGTCGCGCTGGGGTTCTCGGTGCCGCAGGTTGCGGAGTTGAAGGACGCGATCGGTTGCGTGGTGGGTGCGGCGTTGGCGGGGCTGGCGGCGGGCGCGGTGGCGCCGCTGGTGAGCGCGACGCGGGCGCGGGCGGTGCTGGCCGCGCTGAGCCGGACGCACCCCCTCCTGGTGCTGGGGTTGCCGTTGCTGGTGCTGTACGCGTGGATCGGCGCGGTGAACGCGCGGCTCGACCGGGGTCTGCTGGATGCGTGGGCGAGTGAGGAGGTCAGGGACAACCTGAGGCTCTTTCGGCCCGCGTCGTCGCTGAGCATCCTGGAGGCGGCGTCGTTCGGCGTGGGGCTTGGGTCGATCGCGTTCTTTGGGGCGCTGGCGTGGCTGCGGCGGGCGAGCCCAAGGCTGCGCCCCGGGTGGTACATGCTCCTGGCGTGGGGCGTGGGCGGGCTGATCGTGTTCAGCCTGTTTGGCAAGGGGCTGGCGCGGTATGTGCTGCCGGTGTGGCCCGCGATGGCGATGGTGGGCGGGATCGGGGTCGCCGAGGCTCTGCGGGTGTGCCGGGAGCGGCGGCGCCGGCTGGTGCGCGGCGTGCTGATCGCGGGCACAATCGGGCTGACCATTGCGCACGCGGGGTGGTATGGGTATGGGCGAGCGGCGATGTACGCCCATCGCTCCCCGCGAGGGTTCGTGGTGGGGCTGCTGGAGCCCGGGCTGGGGGTGGACCCGTGGCGTGTGGTGACGTTTGAGTTGTATGACCCTGGGATCGCGTACTACCTGGACGTGCTGTCGCCCGTGCAGACGGGTCGGCGTACGCCGCGTCCGCAGCCGGTGGGCGACGTGCAGACGCGGGTGAACCTGACGGGGATGGAGCCTTGGCCCGTGGAGCGGCTGGTGCGCGCCGTGGCGCGTGATGGGCCGTGCGTGGTGATCATGCGTGAGACGCAGCCGGAAAGCCGGGCGGAGCGCCGGTCGGCGCTGGAGCGGCTGACGGAGGCGGGGTTCGTGGCGACGGTGCTGCCGGTGCGGGGGGAGTATCGGTTGGATGGTGGGAGGACGAGGCTGCTGGCGGTGCGGGTGGAGGTGAGGTGAGGTGACGTGAGGTGATGTATGTCCAAGGAAGGCTTGGAGTCTGGGATTTGAGACTTGAGACTTGAGACTTGAGACTTGAGA
>CAZHKB010000067.1:0-6105 GCA_964533405.1 uncultured Phycisphaeraceae bacterium
CCGTGGCGGCGGGGGCGGGGGCGGGGGCGGAGGCAAAGTTCGCGGCGCGGGGTGATCGTGCATCGGCAGACGGAAGTTCGCGCGGACTCGAGCCTGCTTCGTCGGTCGTTGGCGGCGTGCCCGGAGCGCCCGGCGTGCCGGGCGTTCCAGATGCCGCGCGGTCGCGCACGAGCCGCCCGTGATCGAGGTGCAGCGTGCGGGTAGCGAAGGCGGCGGTCTTCGGGTCATGCGTGACCATGAGGATGGTCTTGCCCAGGTCGCGGTTGAGCGAGCGGAGGAGTCCCATGATTCGGGAGGCCGAGTCGCGGTCCAGGTCGCCGGTGGGCTCATCGGCGACGAGGATGGGCGGGCGTGCGACGATGGCGCGGGCGATGGCGACGCGCTGTTCCTGGCCGCCGGAGAGCTGGCGGGGGAAGTGGTCGTGGCGATCCTCGAGGCCGACAAGATTGAGAGCCTCGGCCACGCGCTCGTGGCGTTGGCGTCGCGAGAGTGGGTGGAGCAGCAGCGGAAGTTCGATGTTCTCGTAGGCGGTGAGGACCGGGACGAGGTTGTAGAGCTGGAAGACGTATCCGACGTGGCTGGCCCGCCAGGTGGCCAGGCGCGAGCGCGAGAGTTTGGTGATGTCCTGCCCGTCGATATCGAGGGTGCCGCTGGTGGGCGTATCGATGCCCGCGATGCAGTTGAGCAGGGTGGTCTTTCCGCTGCCGCTGGGGCCCATGAGGGCGAGGAACTCGCCGGACTGGACATCCAGATCGAGGCCGTCGAGGGGGCGGATGCTGGCTTGGCCCTTCTGGTATTCGCGGACGAGGGCGCGGGCCTTGATGAGGGTCATGGGCGTGCTCCCGTGGTCGTTGGCCGGGCGGCGAGGGTGGGGGCGTCGAGCGTGAAGGTGACGAGGGTGCCCTGGGAGAGCGCGCGGGGCGAGTCGATCAGCAGGTCGCCGGGACTCAGCGGGGCGAGGGCGCGCTGGTAGTCGCCGTGCGTACCGGTGAGGGTGATGCGGACGGCCCTGGCGTGGCCGCGCGAGCCGCGACGGTCGCGGACGACCCAGACGGTGGGGGAGGCGGCGTCGGGGTCGAGAGTGGAGGGGTGGATGAGGACGGCGGAGTCGGCGAAGGCGGGCGCGGGTGCGTGGTCGGCGTCGGGGGTTGAGGGCGAGGACGTGTCCGCGGGCTGGTGCGCCGGGGCGTGAACATGCGAGCCTGACGCCGAGTTCGATCCAGCGGGGGAGGCGTCGGACCGGCGTGTCGATCCCGTCGAGTCCGACCCGAGGAAGCGAACCCGGGTGAGCATTTCGGGCCTCAGCATCGGTGAGGGGTCCTGCACGCGGACTTTCACCTGCAGCGTGTTCTTCTGGAGGTCGGCCTCGTGCGCGATCCGCGTGACCACGCCGGTGAAGGTCTGGTCGGGCAGGATCTCGACGACGACCTCGCAGGGCTGCCCGACCGAGATGTTGGCCGCGTCGGCGAGCGGCACATCGACGCGGACCTGGAGGCTCGCCGGGTCATAGAGGTAGGCGACGATGGCGGCGTCGGGGTTGTCGCCGGCGACCATGAGGCGCGTGCCGGGCACGATCCGGCGTCGCTGCACGACGCCCGTGATCGGCGAGCGAATGGTCATGCGGTCGAGCCGGAGGGCGGCTTCATCGGCGCGGACCCCGGCGAGGCGGGCGTCGGCGCCCGCTTCCAGCGCGTCGGCGGAGGCCATGTCCAGGGCGCGGCGTTCGGCGATGCGCAGGCGGGCGGCACGCTGGGCCGCGGAGTGCTCCCCGCTGGCGCGGTCGATTTCCGCGGCCAGGATCGCCTCGCGCAGACGCATCGCGTCCACGGTGGCGGCCTGGGCGGCGGCCTGCTTCTCAAGGATGATCGTCTCGATCTCCGTCGCGCCGCCGCTGGCCATCGCGGTGCGGGCGCGGGAGAGTTGGGCCTCGAGTTGTTCGAGGCGGGCCTGCTCCGCGGCCACCAGCGCGACCAGTTGCACCTGCTCGGCCTGGGCGCGGGCGAGCGTGGCCGCGGCGACCGCCACCTCGCGCTCGCGGTCCACGGGCTGGTCCCAGTTCGCTTGGGCGGCCGTCAGTTCGGCGGCGACGGATTGGGCGCGGGCGTGGGCGGCTTCCAGTTCGGCGTGTGCGGTGCGCAGCGCGAGCTGCGCGTCGTCGGGCACGAGCGTGGCGACGGCGTCGCCGACCTGAACCTGGTCGCCCTCCTGGACGAGGACCTGGCTCACGGTGCCCTCAGCCAGCGCGGCACAGGCGGTGACGAACGGATCGGCCTCGAGCCAGCCGGCGGCCTGGACCGTCGGCGTGTTCGCACGGCGGGCCGGGCTTGTGGGAGGTGGGGCGTTGGCGGGTTGCGGAGCGTTGCCGGGCTGTGGGGCGATCGCGGCGGGCGCGTCGGGGGCGGCACGGTCGAAGATCACCTGGCGGACGCTGACATGGCGCGAGGGCATGAGCGAGGCGCGAGCGGCCACGCCCAGCGCGAGCAGCATCGCCAGCGCGACGCTGGCGACGAGGATGAGGCCCAAGCGCGAGCGGCGGGGTGCGGCAATCCAGCCGGCGCTCGGTGCCGGAGCCGCTGTCGCCCGTGCGGGCGCGGGGATCGAATCGGACATGGGGAGACTCCCAAGGGGATTGACCAGTCGGCCGCGAGCGGTCGCGGCGTCTACACGCGTGGGATGCGGCGTGGGTCAGGCCCGGGGAGGGCGGAGGAGATGGAAGTGGAACGCGCTCAGGGGCGCGGCCATGACCAACGTGCTTCGCGTCGCCGGTGGCTCACTGAACTGGACGAGCGAGGGCATGGCGAGGCGCGAGAGCAGGCAGAGGCGGGGTGAGGAGCAGCAGCCCAGGCCGCAGGTGCAGTCGTCATGGGGCGGCTCGCCGGGTGGGTTCGCGGGTGCCGCGGGGGAGTTGGGCACGTCGTGGGTTCGGAGGGCGACGGAGTCCGAGAAGTCCCGGCTTTCCGCGGCCCGATCCGAGACGTGCTTCGGGCAGCAGGAATCGGTCGGGGCGGAGCCCGCATCGGTCGGGACGGTGGTTGAGGCGACGGTGGCGACGACGCAGTTCTGGCCCGCGCACACGGGCACCTTGTGCCACATGGACGCCGCGAAGGCGACGGCCAAGAGGGCGGCGACGAGTTGGGCCAGGCGAGGGGACATCTGTGCAAGTGTACGCGGACGGCTGGGGTTTGGATCGGCTGAAGGGGCGGATGGCTTGAGGCTGGGCGATCGCACGGGGGTTATACGGATCGTCGTTGCGACTCGGACGTGCCACCGGTCGTGGCTCTGGACGATCGGTGCGGGTTGGCCGGTTGTGACCGCGGCACCGATCGCTCAACGCAGCGATCCGCGGCACGACGACGCCCGAGTTCCATCGCGGGTTCGTATTATTGGACACGAGTGAACCCGCCGCCGAGGGCGCCCCGTCTGGCTCTCACCGCAGGCCGTACTCCTTCAACTTCCGGTACAGCGTGCGCTCGCCGATGCCCAGCAGCGCCGCCGCCTGCTCGCGGTTGCCCGCCGTGAGGCGGAGCGTCTCGCGGATGGCGCGTTTCTCAATCTGTTCGAGGCTGGTGCCGGCCAGCGAGCCGTTGGGGCCGCTGGCGCCCGATCCGCCGTTGTCGTCGTCGTCGGTGGCGCGGATGTCGTCGGGGATGTGGCGGGTGTCGATGACGATGGGCTCGTGGGCCCGCCCGTGTCCCTCGGCCTCACCGATCGCGGTGACGACCATGTTCTGCACGACGTTCAGGAGTTGCCGCACGTTGCCGGGCCAGGGCGCGCTGGTGAGGCGGAGCAGGGCCGCGTCGGTCACGGTGATCTGCGGCGGGGGCGCGCCGTCGGTGGTCATCTGGGCGGCGAAGCGGTCGATGGCGTGGCGAACCAGCGGGGGGACGTCCTCTCGCCGCTCGCGCAGCGGGGGGATGGTGATCTGCGCCCCGTTGATGCGAAAATACAGGTCGCCGCGGAACGTGCCGTCGTCGACCATCTTCTTCAGGTCGCGGTTGGTGGCCGAGACGAAGCGCACGTCGGCCTTGCGGGGCTCGTTGGAGCCAAGGCGCACGACCTCGCCGGATTCCAGCACGCGGAGCAGTTTGGCCTGCATGGTCAGCGGCATGTCGCCGATCTCATCCAGAAACAGCGTGCCGCCGTCGGCGTACTCGAACACGCCCTCGCGGTCCTTGTCGGCCCCGGTGAAGGCCCCGCGGACATGCCCGAACAGTTGATCTTCGAGCAGCGATTCGGACTGTCCGGCGCAGTTGAACGTGACGTACCGCGCCCCCGCCCGTCGGCTGTTGAGGTGAACCCCCTGGGCGATCAGCTCCTTGCCCGTGCCCGACTGGCCCGTGATGAGCACGGGGATGCTGCTCTTGGCCACCGTGCGCACACTCGCCAGCACGCGCCGCATCGGCTCGCTGGCCGCCACCATGCCCGGCATGGCCGCGGTGTCGAGCGCGTCCTGGAGCTTCTGATTCTGGTGCCGCAGCAGGACGGTCTCGGCGGCCCGGTTGATGAGGTTGCGGAAGACCTCTAGATCGAGCGGCTTTTCGATGAAGTCGTACACGCCGTGCTTGAAGGCGGCCCGGGCGGTGGGCACGTCGCCATGCGCGGTGACCATGACGGTCTCGGCGCCGGGTTGCAGGGCGCGGGCGGCCTGGAGCACGATGAGCCCCGCGTCCGCGCCGTCGTGGGCGACGCCGGCGGCGTTGACCCCGGCGTGACCGGCCGACGATGGCATGCGAAGATCGGTGATGATGACGTCGAACGCCCCACCCTTGAGTTCATCCAGGGCGGCCGAGACGGAGTTGACGATCGTGCAGACGTGCCCGGGCTTGCGCAGCGCGTCGGCCATCACGTCGGCGTGATCGGGCTCGTCCTCGACGATGAGGACCTGGGCGCGGGGTGGTGGGCGTGTGGGGTCGGTGGTCATGGGGGAGTGATGAAGTAACGAAGTGATTGAGTGGCGAAGGGACGAAGGAAGCGACTGCGAGCGTTCGTGGAGCACGCGAGGCGATGATCAGGCGCCCGTGTGCGACATGGCTGGTTTGAACTCAAGTGTTGAAGCGGGCGCTGAACGTGGTGGGGGCGGCGCGGGCTCGGTTCCTGCGGAGCCCGTGATGAACGGAGCGAGGCGTCTCAGATGCACGCCCGCCGGATGCAGGAACAGCACGTCAAACAGCCCGCGCGGCGGGCGCTGCATGGGCGTGATCGTGAGCCGCGAAAGCCGCACCAGTCCGCGGCTCGCCTCGAACAGGAAGGGCTGATATCCCCGCCGTTCCATGATCCGGCGAATCCGCCTCAGACCCGCGCCCGCGGCCCGCAGGCACCGGCGATTCACCTCGCACGCCACGGCCGGCAGGTGGGCGTTGATGGTCCGCGACAGCCCGCCCAGAGCCTCGCACTCAAACCCCTCGACGTCGATCTTGATGAACAGTGGGCTCGCCGAGGCGGGCGGCAGCCCGGTCAGGCGCGAGTCGCCCCGCACGACCGGGCAGTCGTGCGTGATCGCGGCATCGCGGGCCCAAGGGAAGTCAACGAGTGAGGCGGCCCCGGTATTGGCCGAGGCGAGGCGGAGCGTCGCGGTGCCGCGCTTGCGACCCAGCGCGACCGGCTCGCAGATGACCTGGCGCAGCCCGTTGGACTCAACGTGCCACGCCAGCCGCTTGAACACATCGGGGTTGGGCTCGAAGGCGACGACGCGCCCGGACGGCCCGACCAGCGCGGCGGCCCGCAGCGTCACCAGCCCGAAGTTGGCCCCGACGTCGATGAACGTGTCGCCGGGCCGCAGGGCGTGCTGCAGCAGCAGCTGCAACGGCCACTCGTGGTATCGCCCCAGCAGCCACGCCCACCGCTGAAAGTACTCGCGGGGTTCGAGCCGCAGTGTGTGGCGGCCCCAGCGGTCGCGGATGTCGACCGTCGGGGCGCCCGCCCAGTACGCGTCCTGATCGACGCGAGCCAGGCGACGCGCCACCGTGGTCTTTCCGGGCAGGTCGGCCCGGCACCAGGCGGCGGCCAGACGGGGAAGCACCAGGCGGGTTGGGTTGGTCGGCGGGGTCAAGGCAGGATGGTACGGGGTGCCGCGCCGGAAGGCCGTGCGCCAACAGAACCGCCCGC
>CAZHKB010000067.1:6205-11389 GCA_964533405.1 uncultured Phycisphaeraceae bacterium
ACCGCCCGCTGCATCTGCTCCTTGGTCGCCCGCCCGGAGCCCGTCAGCGACTTCTTGACCTCCGCCGGCTTCAACTCGGCCAGCGGCACCCCCGCTCGCCGGATCGTCAGGAGCACCACGCCGCGGGCGTGGGCCATCACGATCGCGGTCGCGGGGTGCTTGACATGGGCAAAGACCGCCTCGACGGCGATCAGGTCCGGGCGAAGGCGCTGGATGATGTCCGTCAGGTCGCGCTCGAGCTCGAGCAGCCGATCGGAAATGGACGCGGCCGCGGGGCGGGCGTTGCCCTCGGCATCCGTGGAGTCGGCGCGGAGCCGGATCACGCCGGCCTCCAGGATCGCGGGGATGGCCGCGAAGTCGGTGGGCTGGCGGGCTTCGAGCGCGGCATAGCCGGTGAGTCGCAGGCCGGGATCGATGCCGAGGACTCGCATGGACCACAGCGTATGGAAGCAAACGGGGCGGGCCCGTTGGCCCGCCCCGTTCAGGTCGATGAATCAGCCGAGGTTGCGGTTCAGCACCCGGCGGAGAAGATGGTGAGGTAGAAGAAGAAGTCGTCGTTGTTGATGATGCCGTTCGGCACGCCGTAGCCAGCGGAGCCGGGGATGGCGGTGGTGGTCAGGTCGGCCACGGCGATGTTGCCGGCGGCGAACTGGCTCAGGTAGTAGAAGAAGTCGTCGTTGTTCAGCACGCCGTTGGGCACGCCGTAACCCGGCTGGCCCGGGATGGCCCCGGTGGTCAGGTCGGGCCGGCAGGCGGGGGTGCCGCCGGCCTGGACGAAGTTGTCCACGTACTGGAAGAGCGAGCCGGCGACGAGGAAGTTGCGTGTGATGCGAACGCCCACGACGTACACGCCGTTGGCGGGCGCGGTATAGGCGCCGGTGACATGCCCGTAGACCGGGATCAGGCCCGTGACCGAGCCCACGCCGCCGGCGCCGATGGTGGTGCCGTCGACGATGAGGTCGAAGTTGCCGCCCGAGGCGTTGTTGGTGGTGGTCGTGCGGATGACCGACCAGTCGAAGTCGAAGGTGTACGCGGTGCCGCCCGTGAGCGTGAGCGCTTGGGTGAGCTCGATGCCCCCCGCGGCCGCGCCGGCTGTCGTGGCGCGTCCGACCTGGAACTTGGCCGCCAGCGAGTCACCGAGCGGCCCGGGTCCGTCGATGTCGTAGGTCTCGACCGTCTGGGTGTTGGTCGCCCCGTTGGGCGTGAACGCGATCGACCAGCCGGTGAAGTCGCCGGTCTGGAAGTCGCCGTTGACGAACTGGGCCGAAGCGGCCGACGCCAGACCCGCCACGCACGCCAATGCACATGCTCTCTTCATCGCTCATTCCCCTTTCTCATCAGGATTCCATTCGGGCCGAGCGGCCCGTGTTGGAGACCAAGAGCATACCACGCCGGGTGCGGGGCGTGCATGAAAAAAGGGCGGGCCTGATGGCCCGCCCCTGCACTGCGATGGACTCGGATCTCTCAGCAGCCAGCGGCGAACTGGCTGAGGTAGAAGAAGAAGTCGTCGTTGTTGATGATGCCGTTCGGCACGCCGTAGCCAGCGGAGCCGGGGATGGCGGTGGTGGTCAGGTCGGCCACGGCGATGTTGCCGGCGGCGAACTGCGAGAGGTAATAGAAGAAGTCGTCGTTGTTCAGCACGCCGTTCGGCACGCCATAGCCCGGGGTGCCCGGGATGGCGGTGGTGGTGAGGTCGGGGATGCACCCGCCGCTGGCGGCGACGATGACGTACTGCGTGCCGGCGATGGTCTGGAAGTTGAGCACGCGGGGCTCGCCCAACTGGTCGGGCCCGGGCAGGCCGCCCAGCACCTGGTTGGAGATGAAGTCGTACCCGGCGTTGGCGACCCACCCGGCGACCTTGATGTCGGACACGCCGTCCCAGCCCAGCTCATCGAGGTCGATGCGGTACTCGATGCCGGTGGTGACGGCGGCGGCTCCGGCCGCGGAGGTGCTGTTCACGCCCGCGATGTTGCTCTGGTCGCTGGTGGCCTCGATCATCGGGCTGATGTTGATGAAGGCGGCGGGATCGGGGAACTCGGGGTTGACGGCGATCGCCTGCAGCAGGGCCGCGGTCGACGTGCGCGGAGCGTACTCGGAGTAGAGGTTGGCCAGGGTGCCGTTGCTGGCGTTCAGCGTGGGTCCATCAAACACGATGGGGAACTGATCGACCTTGGACCCGCCGGAGTAAGAGCCGTAGTCGATGTTGCCGCCGCCCGCGCCCTTGAGGGGCCCGTTGGTGCGAAGGACCGCGGCTTCGGAAAAGTGCTGGACCGGGGCGGTGGAGAACGTGTTGTACGCGACCCAGTAATCGGCGAAGAAGTCGGACTCGAAGGTGAGCCCCGGGCTGACACCGTCGCCGCCCATGCGGTTGAGCCCGTTGAAGGAGATGTCCATGTTGTCGCCGCGAAGGGGGTTCTGGCCCTCGTTGGTGGTGTCGCCGTCAACGTCGAAGAAGATGACGATCTTGTTGGAGTTGGTCTGGATGTTTCCGGTGAGCAGGATGCGCAGGTCGTTGTTGGCCTGGTCGATCACGCCGTAGAACCCGTCGATCTCGGAGCCGACGGCGTCATCCCGGCTCGGGATGCTGACCGGGGGCGAGCCGGCGATGCCAGCGATGTTGGAGTTGTCCACCGTCATGCTGATCGCGGGCCCGCCGGTGCCGCCCGAGAGCGCGCCGCCCACGCTGGCGTAGGCGCCCGAGCCCGAGAAGTTGGAGGTGGCGGCGTTGAGGTCGGCGAACGCCGCGCCGACGAGGAACACAGCGCCGCCCGTGTCACGACCGGCCACGTCGATGAAGTAATCGGCGGTGAAGCCCGCGTCGAACGTGGTGTTGGCCATCGCGTTGAGGATGTTGGTCGCGCCGTTGCCGGAGGGATTGTTCACACTGGGGTTGGAGGCCGAGAGCACGTTCTGGCCGACGCCCACGCTCGAATCGATGAACAGGGCCAGCCCGTTGCCGTTGGCCTCGACGTTGCCGGTGATCATGAGATACAGGAACCCGCCGTTGGTCACGGCGTAGACCGCGTTGATCTCCGACCCGCCGCCGCCGGTGGCGGTCGCGGTGTTGTTGTCGCCGAAGCCCGTGTAGTTGTTCTGGGCCCAGCCCGCCTGGTTTCCGCCGTAGATGGCCGCGTCCAGCGTGCCATCGATCGTGGGGGCGGTGCCGGCGGCGGCAGCGCTGACGGTGATCCACTGCTGGCCGGCCTGGGTCGTGAAGTTGACACCGCCGCCCAGGTTGCCGACGTTGGGCAGCCCGCCGATGACCTGATTGGACATGAACGTGTGATCGGCCGAGGTGATCCACCCGGCGATGCGGAAGTTGCCCGAGCCGCCGATGGCCGAAAGCGGGATCCGGATCTCGGTGCCCTTCGTCGCGGTGAGCGCGTTGCCGGCGGGCGGGACGTTTGAGGGATGGTTGTCGCCGAACGAGGTCGGCTGATTCTGAACGAAGATGATCGGGCCGTAGAGCGATTCCTCGCCCTGCAGCTTGCCATCGACCTGGGCCATCGCCTGGCCCGCGATCGCCGCGAGCAACGCCACTCCGCACATCGCCGTCCGATTCATGGAACTCCCTCTCTGCATTGGTTTCCGCGGTTCAGGCACGCGGGACACCTGATTTCTTGCGTGGCCGACCACACGTCAGCCAACGCGACTATCGCACCGTCATCCGCACACTTTCGCGCGCCGCGCTTGCAAATCACCAAGCCGCGTAACCCGACATCCTAGAGACTTTCGACTTCGGATTCGAGCCAATCTTGCGCGGTGAGCGCCCAAGCGCCCGCAACCACAGCGCACCCAGCCCGGGTTCGTGCCGAGCACGCGGTCGGATGCGGGGCGCGCGCCTCGATAACCTGATTTCGGGTCATAAGTTGCGTAATTACGCGCGCGCCAACCACCTGTTCAGGGGAGTTCCCACGCCAGCGCTGACCGAGGCGGAACCTGAACCTCCCCCACTGACCGTACACCGGCCTCACCCAGAATGTGGGCCGCGCTAAAAACTGAGTCGCCCCGGTTCGCGATGACGAACACAGTCCGATCTTCCCATTCACGTTTGATGGTGAGCACGTTGCCATCATCCGCGTGCGAGACACGCACCGTCCCGAATCGGAGCACGTCGGCCAGGTCGGGGTCGGTGCGGAGACGCAGCCAGCCGCGCACGAGGCCGCGGAACGTGGGGTTGGGGGCGTCGTCGGGGCTGGCGTAGGGTCCCAGGTCAGGCCAGGCGACGGGCTTCCGGCATTCGGGGTCGTCGCCGCCGGTCATGGCATACTCATCGCCCTGGAAGACCATCGGGCTGCCGGGCAGTGCGGTCAGGATCGCGTAGGCGAGCACCACACGGTCATACGTCTCGGGCGACGCCCGGCCCGCGCGATAGCCGTCGCGTCCCAGCGAGCCCCGTCCGGGGTCGTACTCGGTGCCCGGATTCTCGAGCATCGAGGCGATGCGCTCGGTGTCGTGCCCCGTGAGCAGGTTCATCTGCGCCAGGTCGTGGGCATCGGGCGTGATGGTGCGTGGCGGTGCATCGGTTGTCGGGTTGGCTTCGCCAAGGGTCGGTGCCGGGTCGCCGATGTTGTCAAGGGTGGTCTCGATCCGGCGTGCGAGCCACGCGGCGTCTTGGTTGCCGCGGAGCCAGTCGACCAGCGCCATCGCCAGCGGGTAGTTCATCTGAGCATCAAAGCAGCCAGCGTCGATCCATCGCCCGGCGGGCATCCAGATCTCGCCGATCGTGACCGCGTCGGGGTTGATGGATTTGACGTGGGCCTGCCAGTCTTGCCAGAAAGGGATGCCCATGTCGGGGGCGACGTCGAGGCGCCAGCCGTCGATGCCGTCCGACGGGTCGCCGTCGGCGTTGGGGTCCATCCAGCGGCGTGTGACGGCGAAGACGTGGGCCTTGGGGCCGGGCGCCAGGTTCCGCTCGGCGGTCTGGCGGAACTGCGGCAAGTCTCCGTTCATGCGGCTTGGCCAGCCGACCCAGGAGAGCAGGCGGCCATCGTCGGTGAAGTCGCAGCGGAACCAGTCGGCGTAGGGCGAACTGCGCCCGTTGCGCTGGACATCGGCGAACGCCCAGTGCTGGGTGCCGACGTGGTTCCACACGCCGTCGAGCACGACACGCAAGCCACGGGCCTTGGCTTCTGGCAGCACGACGTCGAGCAGGTAGCGGTCGGCCTCGGTCCAGCGCCAGGT
>CAZHKB010000068.1:0-11280 GCA_964533405.1 uncultured Phycisphaeraceae bacterium
ACGACGCGGTGGGGCGCGTCGTGGGTGGCGTGGGATGACTATCAGCGGTTCTGGGAGCAGCACATCCGGTGGACGATGCGGCCAAGCGGGAACGCGGACGTGCGTGTGGCGACGGAGAACCGGGGGGACCGAACGATCGTGACGGTGGACGCGATGAGCGAGGCGGGGGAGCCTCTGAACTTCGCGGACTTCACGTCGAGGGTGGCGGGGCCGGATGGGCAGGCGCGGGATGTGACGCTGCGGCAGGTGGCGCCGGGGCGTTATCAGGGGGAGTTTGAGTCGAGCCAGCCTGGGTCGTACATTCTGGGGATGACGTACGGCGCGCCCGGGGCCGATGGGGTGGTTGTGCAGGGCGCGGCCCAAGCGGCGGTGAACCGGCCTTATGCGGATGAGTTTCGCGCGCTGGAGGACAACTCGGCGCTCTTGGCGCAGGTGGCGGCGATGACGGGCGGGCGGGTGCTGTCACTGGACTCGCCGGGCGAGCAGGCAAACCTGTGGGATCGCGGTGGGCTGACGATGCCGGTGGCGACGCAGTCGATCTGGCTGGCGCTGGCGATGCTGGGGATCGGGCTGTTCCTTCTGGACGTGGCGGTGCGGCGCGTGCGGCTCGATGTTGTCGGGTGGGTGCGGTCGCTGGTGCGTGGGATGAAGGGCGGGGCGGCGGTGGCGGGGGCGCAGATGGGGTCGCTGCAGGAGGCGAGGAAGAAGGCGCGAGAGGGGATGGAGCGTCGCGGGTCGGGAGGGTCGATGGGGACGGGCGATGGCGGCGGGCCGATCGTGACCGGGACGGCCCCCCCACCACCGGTGCGGGATGCTGCGACGGCGAAGCGGAAGTTTGAGGCGACGGCGGAGCTGGGCAAGTCGGCCGGGCCGGTGGCGCTCACGCCCGAGCAGTTGGCGGGGCCCGCGAAGAAGGAGCGGCCGGGCGGGGCGACGGCGGGTGGACCTGGAACGCCCAAGGCGCCAGGTGCGGATGAGGGGATGTCGAGGCTGCTCAAGGCGAAGCAGAAGGCGCGGGATGAGATGTCGGATGGGGAGACGGACAAGAGTTAGGAAGGGGACCAGGCACTGGGCGATGGGCCCTCGTGAGGAAGGGTGAGGAAAGGTGAGGATTCGGGGTTCGCGTTCATTCAGTACGAAGCACGACTGGAGCATTGTCATGGCTGAGGCTCAGATGGAGAAGACCCCCGCGGAAGTCCGTGAGAAGTGCGAGGCGTTCCGCGCGACGTTCAACTCGCTCAAGAGCGAGGTGGGAAAGGTGGTGGTCGGGCACACCGAGGTGGTGGAAGCGGTGCTGACCAGCCTGTTCTGCGGCGGCAACGTGCTGCTGGAGGGTGTGCCGGGGCTGGGTAAAACCCTGCTTGTGCGGACGCTGTCGCAGACGTTGAACCTGCCGTTCAGCCGTATTCAGTTCACGCCCGACCTGATGCCAGCGGACGTGATCGGGACGAACATCGTGATGGAGGACCCGGACACGGGTCGGCGGAAGTTCGAGTTCCAGCGCGGGCCGATCTTTGCGCAAGTTGTGCTTGCCGACGAGATCAACCGGGCGACGCCCAAGACGCAGTCTGCGCTGCTGGAGGCGATGCAGGAGCGGAGCGTGACGGTGGCGGGGCAGACGTACAAGCTGGAGCTGCCGTTCATCGTGCTGGCGACGCAGAACCCGATCGAGCAGGAGGGGACGTACCCCTTGCCCGAGGCGCAGATGGACCGGTTCATCTTCAAGATCAACGTGGGGTACAGCCAGCTGGACGATCTGATGACGATCCTGGACCGCACGACGGGCGATGCGACGCCCGAGGTGAAGAAGGTGATGGATGGGCCGGCGATCCTGGCGGCGCAGCGTCTGATCCGCGGGGTGGTGGTCGCGCCGCACGTGAAGGAGTATGCCGCGCGGCTGTGCCTGGCGACGCACCCGGACGGGGCGTTCGCGGCGGGCGGGGCGAGCGGTCCGACGAACAAGTATGTGCGGTGCGGAGCGTCGCCTCGCGCGGCCCAGGCGCTGGTGCTGGGTGCGAAGGTCAGGGCGGTGACCGATGGGCGGTACCACGTGTCGTACGCGGACATCAAGGCGATGGCGCTCTTGTGCCTGCGGCATCGGGTGATCCTGAACTTCGAGGCCGAGGCGGACCGGGTGACGCAGGATGACGTGGTGCGTCAGGTGTTGGAGCTGACGCCGACGGAACCGGTGAAGGTGGCGGGGGTGAGGTAGGTGGGCCGTGTGGGCGAGATCGGGTTGAACGCGAGGGTCGCAAGGGACGCGAGGTTCGCGTTGAGCGTGATGAAGGGAGTTGGGATGGGTTCAGCACGATGGATGGCGATTTGGACCTGCGGGGCGATGGCGATCGGTGGCACGGCGTTGTCGGGCTGTGGGATGTCGCGCAACGGGCACTCGCGGATGTCAGCGGCGCAGATCGAGGCGCGGGTGGAGGAGGAGTTCCCGATCGGCACGCCGCAGGATGCGGTGATGACGAGGCTGCGGCGTGAGGGGGCGCGGTATGAGCCTCCGTTGCCGATGGAGGAGCCGGTGGGTTGGTCGACGCTGCGTGTCCACATGGACCAGCCGTGGTGGGGCCCTCTGGAGTGGGCGGGGACGTACACCAAGACGCAGGCGTGGGCGGACCTGCTGTTTGACTCTGAGAACGTGCTGAGAGAAGTCAAGGGCGAGGCGAGGGAGCGGACATGGTGATCCGGGTTTATCGAGTTGAACGCGAAGTACGCGAAGGACGCAAAGGATGAGGGGAGCGATGGCGGGCAATCCCGGGCAAGCGTTTGCGGCGCGGCCGTCGGATGTGGAGGCGCTCGCCCACCGTGTGATCGGGCTTGCGCTGGAGGTGCATTCCGCGCTGGGGCCGGGATTGCTCGAGAAGATCTACGAGGAGGCGATGGTCGTCGAGCTTCATCGTGCCGAGGTTCCTGTGCTCCGGCAGGTGGAGATCGGTGTGCGGTACAAGGATGTCGTGCTCAAGGGCCAGCGGATCGACCTGCTCGTGGCGCGATGCCTCGTGGTCGAGGTCAAGGCCGTTTCGCTGAAGCCGGGCAGCGGCGCGCTCGACGTGCACAAGGCGCAGACGTTGTCGTATCTTCGGGCCGGCGGCTTCGTGCTTGGCCTTCTGCTGAACTTCCATGTTCGCTCGATGAAGGACGGAATCACCCGTGTCATCAGCTCGCGTCCACACGCGCCCCCACCCACAGACCTAGCGCCCCTGGCTTCGCGTCCTTTGCGTCCTTTGCGTTGAGAACGATGGCTCCCTGGACGACTCATGCTCCGCACACCCACCCCAATCCGTCCGACCTCGCTCGATGAGCTGCTCACGCCGCAGCTGGTGTCGCGGCTGTCGGGCCTTGACCTGACCAGTAAGAAGATCTTCGCCGGGAAGCTGCAAGGTGAGCGGCGGAGCAAGAAGCGGGGTGAGTCGGTGGAGTTCGCGGACCACCGGCCGTATGTCTCGGGCGATGACCTGCGGCATGTCGACTGGAACATCTTCGGGCGGCTGGACCGGCTGTTTCTCAAGTTGTTTCTCGAGGAGGAGGACCTGTCGCTGCACATCGTGATCGATGCGTCGGCGTCGGGAGATTGCGGCGACCCGCCGAAGTTTTTGTACATGCAGAGGCTGGCGGCCGCGCTGGGGTACATCGGGCTGGTCAACCTGAACCGGGTGGGGCTGACGGCGTTGGGCTCGCGCACGGCGGGGGACGATGGGATCGCGTCGGTCATCCGCGACATGCGGGGGCGGCGGCGGACGCAGGACCTGGGGCGGTTCCTGTGCAACCTCGAGCCGGAGGGTGGGACGGATTTCAACGAGTCGTGCAAGCGGATCGTGCTGAGCCGGCGGGGCAAGGGCGTGATGGTGGTGATGTCGGACTTCTTCTTCAAGGAGGGGTACGAGACGGGGCTGCGGATGCTGATCGGGCGCGGGTACGACGTGTACGCGATCCAGGTGCTGAGCCCGCAGGAACTGGAGCCGGACATCACGGGGGACCTGCGGCTGAAGGACGTCGAGGATGCGGACACGGCGGAGGTGACGATCTCGGCACCCTTGCTGAAGAAGTACAAGCAGAACCTGGCGGCGTATGTGGATGGATTGAGGACGTTCTGTGCGAGGCGGGAGATCATCCACATGACGGTGCGGACTGATACGCCGGTGGACGTGCTGGTGCTGGAGTACCTCCGCAAGAGGGGGATGGTGCGGTAGGGCAGTCGACGAGGGGGAAGATGCGGAACGCGGAGGGCGCGGAGACGGGCGCGGAGGTCCACGGAGAGGAGTTTGAGGGGCTGGGAGCATGCAGATATTCACCGACAACATTGGAGAGGATCGTCCGCGAGCGCGGGCTTCCCGTCGTTCGCGTGATTCCGCGGGGAGGCGTGGCGGCGCGCTGGTTGTCTTTCTGATCTGCGGGGCGTTGCTGAACATCCTGGTGGCGGCGCTTTGTCTGTGCTACGCCCCGACGGGCCAGACCGCGGGTGGACTCGTGGGCATCAGCGCCACGGACGGAATCGGCCATCCACTGCACGCTCTGGCTCGAAAGCCGGCAAACCACTTCGAGGGGCTCGGCGTTCTCATCGTGGGGATCGAGTACTTCTGGGTCTTGCCCCCGACCCCGCCCCAACTCGATCTCGCGCAGCTCAGCGCGGTAGAAATCGACACCATCCGCGCCGGCTGGCCCCTCACCTCGTTGGACACTTCGGACTACGACATGAGCGGCGCGACGTCGTACGCGGCGTTTGCCCGGTTGGCCAGCGCCTCGGGTGACCGCCCAAGCACGTTCAATCTGGGCCTGACGCGCCTCGGTGCCAAGCACAGGCCCATCCCGACGCGAATCGTGCCGATCGGGTTCGCGTTCAACTCGGTTCTGTACGCCGTCTTGATCGGCGCGGTCGCGCGATTCGGCACCGCGCAACGTCGCGGCCATCGGCTCCGGTCCGGGCGCTGTCCCGACTGCGCCTACCCGCTCACCGGCGGCCCGATCTGTCCTGAGTGCGGGCGCACCACCCAACAGGCCGTCGCGGCCTCAACCTCCTGGGCCAACTCGAACTCCGCGCCCTCCGCGTTCGGCATCGCTTCCCACGCCGCCGTCGCCCATTGCATCGCCTGCCCGGTCCCCACCGTAAGGAACCCCCGATGACCTGGGCCACCCCACTTCTCGCCGGCATCGCCGCGGCCATCGCGGTGCCGACGCTGATCATTCTGTATTTCCTGAAGTTGCGCCGCCGCAACGTGGAGGTGTCGTCCACGCTGCTGTGGAAGAAGGCGATCCAGGATTTGCAGGCCAACGCGCCGTTCCAGCGGCTGCGGCGCAACCTCCTGCTGTTCCTGCAGCTGCTCGTGCTGGCGGCGGTGCTGCTCGCGCTCGCGCAGCCTCAGATCAAGGGCGAATCGCTGACGGGCACGCGGCACATCATCCTGATTGATCGTTCGGCGTCGATGTCGGCGGTGGACGGCACGCCGGCCCGGCAGGATGGGGACGGGCCCGCGGGCGACGGGCGGACCCGGCTTGAGGAAGCCAAGGCGCAGGCGATCGCGCTGGTGGACTCGATGAAGGATGCCGGGCTGTTCCTGGGGGGCTCGCCGGACGAGGCGATGGTGATCTCGTTCTCGACGACCGCAGAGGTGCGCCAGCAGTTCACGGCCGACAAGGCGCTGCTGCGGGCCGCGATCGAGGGGATCGACGCGACCGATGCGCCGTCGCTGCTGGATGAGGCGATGCGGCTGGCACGGGCCCACGCGCCGCGCCGCCGATTGACCGAGGTCACCCCAGAGGGCGAAACCGAAACGGACATGGAGATCGAGGGGCTGTACCAGGGGGCGGGCTCGACGATCCACCTGTACTCGGACGGCGCGCTGCCCGACGCGGCCGAGGTGCTGCCCGCCAGCACCGACACGGTGGTCTACCACGCGATCGGGCGCGAGGACGCGGCCAACGCGGGGATCACCTCGGTGCGGGCCCAGCGGGAGTATGAGACGCCCGAAAATCTGGCGATCTATGTGGCGCTGGAGAGCACGGGGCGCACGCCGCGGACGGTGGATGTGCAGCTGTCGCTGGCGGATCGGGACGTGCTGGGGATCCAGACGATCACGCTGCCGCCGGCCACGCGGACGATCGAGGAGGTGCAGACGCCGGAGGTCGCGCCCACGGGCGGGACGGGGACGACGGGCGCTGTTGGCTCGGACGGAACGGTGGATGGGGATGGGCCAGATGCGCGCGCGCCAGTGGTCATCGAGCGTTGGCAGCCGTCGTCGTCGGGCGTGGTGTTCAACCTGACGCGGGCGGAGGCGGGGATGTTCTCGGTGCGGTTGCTGCCGGTCGTCCCCGAGACGGGGGCCGCGCCGCCGGAGGATGTGCTGCCGGTGGACGACGCGGCGTGGCTGGCGGTCCCGCCGGCGCGGCAGTTGGCGGTGGCGATTGTGACGAGTGGGAACCTGTTCCTGCGCGGGCTGGAGGGGCTGCCGCTGGCTCGTCTGGAGACGTATGCGCCAGCGGCGTGGGAAGTGCTGGCGATTTCGGAGCAGTCGGCGTTTGACGTGGTGATCCTGGATCGCTGGATGCCCAGTGGGCCGTTGCCGCCCGGGCGGTTCCTGGTGCTCGGGGTCGCGCCGACCACGGGTACCGGGATTGTCGATCTGGGTCCCGGGCCGGAGGGGTCGTACGGAGTGATCCTGGACTGGAAGCGGGACCATCCGGTGATGGCGGAGTTGGGATTGGATGCGATCGAGATCTCGAGGCCTCGGACGGTGCGGTTGGTGGAAGATGCCCCGACGCGGGCGCTGGCGGACGGTGACTTTGGGCCCGCGGTTCTGGAGTTCAGCAAGGACCAGACGCGGGCGTTGATCGTGCCGTTCGATCCGGTGGCGTCGACGTGGCCGTTTGATGTGTCGTGGGTGGTGTTCCTGGCGGCGGCGGTGGACTACCTGGGGCACGATGCGGGGTCGTCGCTGGCGGCACGGCAGATCCAGCCAGGGGTGGTGCTGTCGGACAGTCTGCCACGCGGGGCGAGCGGGGTGGAGGTGGTGCTGCCGGGGGATCGAACGGTGGCGGTGGAGCCGGCATCGGATGGGCGGGTGGTGTATGGCCCGATCCCGCGGACCGGGATCTATGCGCTGCGGTGGACGGGGCCGGCGGCGGCGGGAGACATCGAGACGGGCGGGCGGTCGGTCCGGGCGTACGCGGCGAACCTGTCGGACCCGGCGGAGAGTGAGATCTCGACGCGGTCGGCGCTGCCGCTGGCGAATCAGGTGGCGATCGCAGCGGCCGAAGCGCGGACGGCGGGAATCCGAAACTACTGGCCGTGGCTCATCATCACCGCACTGGCGATCATGATGTTCGAGTGGTGGGTGTACAACCGAAAGGTGTACCTGTGAGGAGGATGGCAGGCAAGGGTGGCGCGAGGCGAGGCGTGCTCGCGGCATTGAGCGATTACGCCTTGGGTGGGAGATGGCGGGAGAGTTGGCTTCGCAGCGCCGTGTTCGGGATGGTCGGCTGCGCGAGGGATCGCCGGTCGTCGGAGCGGGGTCGATCAGAGCCGCGGGCAGGGCACCCTGGCTGGGGTGGCCTTCGGCTGGTCGTCCTGCTGCTGCTTACGACGCCGGTGGCGATGGCGCAGGTGGTTCCCGGGCTCGGGAGCGGTCGCCCGAATCGTGGCATCTCGATCACGGTGGAGTTTGGCTGGGACGACTTGGCGCCGGCGGAGCGATTCGCGCCGATCTGGATCACGATCGACCCCGGGTCGCGGGCGATCGAGGGGACGGTGAGCCTGACGGTCCCGCAGGATGCGGTGCAACAGGTGCGGCTGGTCGCGCCGTTCGCCGCGGCCGCGGGAAGGGCGACGACGATCGAGTTCGCGGCGTCGCTGCCCACGAGCATGACGCAGGCGGTGGTGCAGGTGCGGGACCGGTCGGGGCGGGTCGTGGCGTCGCAGACGTGGAACCACGCCCCGGCGGGAAGGCAGCAGATGCTACCGGCCAGGCTGTTCATGTACGAGGACGTGGTCGTGTGCGTGGGGGTACCAGGGCTGCCGCTTGCCGCCAAGGCATGGACGCCGGGGCTGACGCCGGTGCCGACAGGGCAGACGAACTACTACTCGGCGGGACAGCCGAACGCGACGCCGGATTTGTTCCAGCACGTCTTTGCGGTGGACGTGCCTGCGGATGAGTTGCCGACGGCGTGGATCGCGTACGACTCGCTCCGGTGCCTGGTGGTGAACGCGGGGGCGACGCGATCGATCTCACCGGCCGCGGCGCAGGCGATCCGCGACTGGGTGATCGACGGCGGGCGGCTGGTGGTGATCGCGAGCGAGCCCGGTGCGGAGTGGGTCTCATGGCTTTCGGGGGCGGGGCTGGAGGGTCCGCTTGCGTCAGGGACGAGATCCGAGGTGGAGCAGAGCGTGCTGGCGGTGGAGCTCGGCGACGCGGGGTCGGTCGCTCCGCCCGCGGCGTTGTCGCGAGCGGCAGCGCGGGCGCCGCGGACGGATGACTTGCCCAATGCGCCGTTGTTGGTTGGCAGATTGAGCGTGAGGCCGATGGTGCTCACGGAGCGCGGGAAACACCTTGGCTGGCGGACGCACTGGGAGATCACGGAGGAGATGACGGCGGATTCGGCGGGAACGGATGTGGCGGTCGCGACCCGAGCAGCGCTGCTGGCCGAGGGGCCACTGGGATTGGGCTTCGTCACCATTGTCGGCTTTGACCCCGCCGATGCGGTGCTGGGCGTGGACCGGCAGGCGGTGGCGCATGTCTGGAAGCAGGTGCTGGCGGGCGCGCTGGAGCCGTTCGCGCCGCACAACGACCGGCGCGAGACCACGCCGGGGTGGTGGGGTCAGCAGGCGTCGGGCGACAGCCAGCAGGCGCGGCAGGCCGTGATGATGGGGCTGGATCATCTCGCGGACGTGCGCGTGCCGTCGGGGTCCACGTTCTACATCATCGCCGGGGCGTGTTTGGCGCTGGCGCTGCTGATCGGGCCGGTGGACGCGGTGGTGCTCAAGCGGCTGCATCTGCGCCCGCTGGCGTGGGCGACGGCTCTTTCGTGGATCGCCATGGCGTCGCTCGCGTCGTACGTCATCCCGGCCATCGGCGAGCAGGGGGGCGGGCGCCTGGGGCGCCTGAACGTCATCGACCAGGTCCACGACCGTCACGGGTTGGCGGTGTTGTCGCGGCAGACGGCATTGACGGGCGTGTTCTCGGGGCGGGCGGGCAGCGCGACCCTGGAGACCAGCGACCCGGGTGCGTGGTGGCGGGGCGTGTCGTCGGTGCAGACGCACTACTACGGACGCTCGCCGCGGAGCACCGCGGCCCCGATCACGCTGGCGGTGGGCGACTTGCCGCGGGTCTCGACGGGAGTCGGCGCGGCCCGCGGGGCCGGAGAGTCTTTGGTGGGTTCGACGGTCCGAGGCTCGTCGCCGCGGGCGATCCCGATGGCGATCTACACGTTTCGCACGTTGATGGAGCGTGGGGTGGGGAACCTGCCGGTGGGTGTACAGGTGTCGAGGCGGGCGGACGACTCGTGGCGTGTGTCGGTGGCGGGGATGCCCGAGGGCGGGCGGATTCTGGAGGCGGAGTTGGCAGTGGGGTCGGAGCGATATCCACTGACGTTCGGCGTGGATACGGCCTCGGGCCAGCACATGGCGCTCGCAAGTCGCGAGAATGACATCGGGGTTCGGGCGTCGGCGTGGCGTGTTGAGAGGTTGGCTTCGGAGTCGGAGTCGTCTCCGCCGACGGGGGTTTCCGGACCGGCGGACTGGCTGAACGCGCTGCCGGGGCAATCGCTGCGGCTGATGGGTTCCGACTCGCGGACGGACGCGCTGGAGCACATGGTTGCGTCGGGCCACTGGGCGGTGGTGTCGCTGCTCATCGAGGGTGCGCCGATCGACGCCGCCACCAGCATCGCGGAAACGGCGAGGCGGACGGTGATCGCGCGGCTGGCGGTGCCGCTGGATGAACGGTTCGAGACGACGCGTGTGCGGGCGCGCTGGGCGCCCGCCGCGTCGGTGCTGCCCACGCAGACGGTTGAGGAGGAATCGGGCGCGTCAGGCGGGGCGGAGGAGCCGCCGGCGGGCGGGTCAGAGGATCAGCCTGAGAGCGACCCCGAGGCCGCGCCCGGGGGGGCTGCGATCGATGACCCGACGAACAATCCCGGCTCGCCCAAGGCGAAGGCTCCGAAGTTCATGATGCATCGGGGTTCAGTCATCGCCCGGGAGGTGATGTCTGATGGTGTCGAGCCGGAGGCCCGCCACCCCTTTCCGACTGGAACGTGCGTCCGGGCTGCGCTCCACTCGCCCACCACCACCGCCGCGCGGACTTTGACAACGCCATGATCCACATCCGCCATCTCACAAAGTCCTTCGGCCCGCTCACCGCGGTCAGCGACCTTTCGCTGGACATCGCGCCCGGCGAGGTGTTCGGCTTCATCGGGCCCAACGGGGCGGGCAAGTCGACGACGATGAAGATTCTGGCGTGCCTGCTGCGCCCGGATTCTGGCGAGGCCCGCGTGGGCGGGCTGGACGTCCGGACCGACGGCGACCGCATCCGCCAGATGCTGGGGTACATGCCCGACTTTCTGGGCGTGTACGACGACCTGACGGTGGACGAGTACCTGCAGTTCTTCGCGGCCGCGTTCAAGATCCAGCGGAAGCGGCGTCGGTCGATCATCGATTCGGTCCTGCAACTGACCGACCTGACCGAGAAGCGGCACGCGATGGTCTCCAGCCTCTCGCGCGGGATGCAGCAGCGGCTGGGCGTGGCCCGCGTGCTGATCCACGAGCCGAAGGTGCTGCTGCTGGATGAGCCGGCGTCCGGGCTCGATCCGCGGGCACGGATCGAGATGAGAGGCCTGCTCCAGGAACTCGGGCGGATGGGCAAGGCGCTGATGGTCAGCAGCCACATCCTGAGCGAACTGGCGGAGATGTGCACCTCGATCGGGATCATCGAGCGGGGCAGGCTGCTGTACGCCGGGTCGATCCAGGAGGCGTACGCCAAGACCAGACCTGGCGAGCAGATCGACATCCGGCTGGAGGGCGATGGGACGGGCGTGGCGATGGCCAAGGCCGCGCTGCTGGCCGATGAGCGGGTCACGAGCGTGACGATCGATGAGGCCTCGAGCGCGACGCTGCATGTGGCGCTGACCCCCGGCGAGCACACGCACCACTTCCTGATCGAGCGATTGCTGGGGGCGGGGGTGCGGATCGCGGCGTTCACGCCGCGCGAGGTGAGGCTGGAGGATGCGTTCCTGAAACTGACGACGGGGGCGCTGCAATGAAGCGGGAGCACGCGTGGTGTGGCCGCGGCG
>CAZHKB010000069.1:0-11252 GCA_964533405.1 uncultured Phycisphaeraceae bacterium
GAGGGGCGGGGTGCGGCCGGGGCTCAAGGCGCGGAGGGCGGTCTGGGCGAGGCCGGCAAGGCGGTGGAGGTGGCGTCGCCTGGCGCGCTGGTCGTCGAGCCAGAGGCGGGTCATGGTGGCGTGGGCGTAGCCCAGGTGGGTGAGCTTGTCGGGAGCGCGGGCCAGCAGGTGCGCGATGGTGTGCTGGGCGAGGTCGTCGGCCAGGTCGTCGCGTGAGGTGAGGGCGCGGGCCATGGATCGGAGGCGGAGGCTGAGGTCCTGCCACGGGTCGGTGTGGGGCGGAGAGGCTGTGGTCATGCGCTGGGCCGATCCGAGCTTCACGAGGTGGGCCTCTGGGCGTTGCGGGAAAGCGGACAGGAGACAGACGCCGCTGGGAGGAGATACGTCGGGTTCGCGGGGAGGATTTTGGTTGGCGGGGGTGCTTGGGCGTGGGTGCCCCCTCGGCCCGCGTCGCGGAGCCCTGCGGGCAGCTCCCCCGCACGGGGGGGAAGACGGGATTCGGAGGGAGGGCTTTCCTTTGGGGGTGGGGGGTCTATGCTGTCGGAGTTTGCGCGCGGCGCGGGGCTGTCGGTTGCATGCCGGTGGGCGGGCCGCGCGTGAACTGGTCCTCGGAGCCGACATGCCCAGACGCGACGATCTGCACAGCATCCTCATCATCGGGTCCGGGCCGATTGTCATCGGCCAGGCCTGCGAGTTCGACTATTCGGGCGTGCAGGCGTGCAAGGCGTTGCGGCAGGAGGGGTATCGGGTCGTCCTGATCAACTCGAACCCGGCGACGATCATGACCGACCCGGCGATGGCGGACCGGACGTATGTGGAGCCGATCACTCCCGAGGCGATCCGGAAGGTCCTGGTCAAGGAGCGGGACCTGGGGATGCCGGTGGACGCGGTGCTGCCCACGCTGGGGGGGCAGACGGCGCTGAACGTGGCGTGCCAACTGTGGGACGACGGGGTGTTCCAGGAGTTCGGGGTGGAGATGATCGGGGCGGACCGGGCGGTGATCCACCGGGCCGAGGACCGGGAGGAGTTCAAGAAGGTGTGCGAGAGGCTGGGGATCTCGACGGGGGTGGCCAAGACGGTCACGACGATGGAGGGCGCGCTGGAGTTTCTGAAGGAGATCGGTCTGCCGGCGATCATCAGGCCGGCGTTCACGCTGGGGGGGTCGGGCGGCGGGATCGCGTACAACCTCGAGGAGTTCCGGGAGATCATCACGCGGGGGCTGGATGCGTCGATGATCCGGCAGGTGCAGATCGACAAGAGCCTGCTGGGGTGGAAGGAGTTCGAGCTGGAGGTCGTGCGGGACCGGAAGGACAACTGCGTGATCGTGTGCGGGATCGAGAACTTCGACCCGATGGGCGTGCATACCGGAGACTCGATCACGGTGGCGCCGATCCTGACGCTGACGGATAAGGAGTACCAGGCCCTGCGTGACGCGGCCATCGCGATCATGCGCGAGGTGGGGGTCGAGTGCGGCGGGTCGAACGTGCAGTTCGCGGTCGATCCGAATCCGGCGGACGGCAAGTTCCATTTCATTGCGGTGGAGATGAACCCGCGGGTGTCGCGGTCGAGCGCGCTGGCGAGCAAGGCGACGGGGTTCCCGATCGCGAAGATCGCGGCGAAGTTGGCGATCGGGTACACGCTCGACGAGCTGGGCAATGACATCACGGGCACGACCAGCGCGTGCTTCGAGCCGACGATCGACTACGTCGTGGTCAAGATGCCGCGGTGGACGTTCGAGAAGTTTCCCGAGGCCGACGAGACGCTGACGACGCAGATGAAGAGCGTGGGCGAGGCGATGGCGATCGGGCGGACGTTCAAGGAGGCGCTGCAGAAGGTCGTGCGTTCGATGGAGGTCAAGCGGTTCGGGCTGGGGCTGGATCGCAACGACAAGTGGCTGGCGGCGATGCGGGCGGTCGAGCACCAGCAGTTGATCCTGGATCTGTCGCCCGGGGCCGTGCCGGGGACGGGCAGCGTGTCGGGCACCGGGCTGCGCACGGCGGACGGGCAGCCGATCGAGTGGCCGATCCCGCTGGACCGGCTGACGCGCAAGTTAGCGGTTCCGAGCCAGGGTCGGCTGTATTTCATCCGCTACGCGATGAAGATGGGCTGGAGCGTGGACACGATCTTCCAGCACACGAAGATCGACCCGTTCTTTCTGGACCAGATCCGGGAGCTGGTGGAGTTTGAGGACCGGCTGTGCTCGTACTCGACGTTGGAGTCGGTGCCGCGGGATGTGCTGTTCGAGGCCAAGCAGCTGGGGTATTCCGACCCGCAGCTGGCGAACCTGTTCCTGGGCTCGATCTCGACCGAGGCGATCCTGCATGTGCGCGAGCATCGCAAGAGATTGGGGATCGAGCCGGTGTACAAGTGCGTGGACACGTGCGCGGCGGAGTTCGAGGCGATCACGCCGTATTACTACTCGACGTACGAGTCGGGGTTTGAGGTCGCCGGCCGCTCCGCCCCACCCGAGGACGAGATCCGAATCACCGACAAGCCCAAGGTCGTCATCATCGGCGGCGGGCCGAACCGGATTGGGCAGGGGATCGAGTTTGACTACTGCTGCGTGCACGCCGCGCTCACGGCCCGAGACATGGGCTTCGAGAGCGTGATGATCAACTCGAACCCGGAGACGGTGTCGACGGACTACGACACGAGCGATTTGCTGTTCTTTGAGCCGCTGACGCTGGAGGATGTGCTCAACATTGTGGAGCGACTTGAGGGTGGCACAGGGTTGCAGCCTTTGTCCAAGGGCGTAGGCCTTGACGATGGTCAGCGGGCGATCGACGGCGGCTCTGGCCGCCGGCACAGCCTGCAAGGGCGTGCCACACGGGGTCTTGTGCATGGGCTGGTCGTCCAGTTCGGCGGGCAGACGCCGCTCAATCTCGCGCGGGGTCTTGTCAAGGCCGGTTGCCCGATCATCGGCACGTCGATCGACTCCATTGATCTGGCCGAGGATCGCGACCGTTTCGATGCGATGCTGACGCGGCTGAACCTCAAGCGGCCCGAGTCGGGGATCGCGCGGTCGCTGGCGGAGGCGGTGGGCGTCGCCAACCGCATCGGGTATCCGGTGCTGGTGCGTCCTTCCTATGTATTGGGCGGGCGCGGCATGGAGATCTGCTCCGACGAGAAGACCCTGCGGGATTACATCACCAACGCGCTGGAGGCATCCGATTTCGAGGGCGCGCCCGTCCTGATCGACAAGTTCCTGGACGGAGCGGTTGAGGTGGATGTGGATGTGGTGGCCGACTTTGCCACCGCTGGTGATCCGAGGGCCGGATCACAGGCCGTCATCTGCGGCGTCATGCAGCACATCGAGCACGCGGGGATCCACTCGGGCGATTCCTCGTGCTGCGTGCCCCCGTGGTCGCTGCCCACGAAGGTCGAGCGGGAGATCCGCGAGATCGCGCGGAACCTGGCGGCGGAGCTGCGCGTGTGCGGGCTGATGAACGTCCAGATGGCGGTCAAGGACGACGAAGTGTACCTGCTGGAGGTCAACCCGCGTGCGAGCCGCACGGCTCCGTTCGTTGCCAAGGCAAAGAACGTCGCGTGGCCCGCGGTGGCGGCCCGCTGCATGTTGGGCGAGTCGCTCGAGCACCAGGGCGTGCGGGAGGTCCGCGACACCGGGTCGTACGCGGTCAAGGCGCCGGTGTTCCCGCACAAGAAGTTCCCGGGTGTGGACTTCGTGCTGGGCCCGGAGATGCGATCGACCGGCGAGGTGATGGGCATCGACGTCTCGATGCCGGTGGCGTACCTCAAGGCGCTGCTGGGGGCGGGCATCAAGCTGCCGCGCGAGGGCGGCGTGTTCGTCTCCGTGCGTGAGAGCGACAAGGTCGCCATCGTGGACGTCGTCCGCTCGCTCATGGCGATGGGGTTCAAGGTGTACACCACCGATGGCACCGCCGCCGCCCTCAAACGCCACGGTCTGCGCCCCAACGTCTTGCCCAAGATCGGCACCGGGGCCCGCCCCAACGTGCTGGACCTGATGTCCGACGGCTCCATCGGCCTCATCATCAACACGCCCACGCGGACGGGTTGGCAGACCGATGAGGGGCGGATTCGCGCTACGGCGGTGAGGTCGGGTGTTCCGATGCTCACGACCGTGACGGCGGCGGCGGCGGCGGTGCGGGCGATCGAGGCGCTGCGGGCGGGTGACTGGGATGTGGCGGCGTTGCAGGATTATGCCGCGGCGACCGCCGCCATGTCGATCCCGGCTCCAGTGCGTTGAGGCCCGCCAGGGACGAGCCGCGTGAGCATCGTGGGCGGCTGCGCGCGGGCTGGCAGGGGCGTCCCGCAGGGTGTGCCGTGCGATGCGGGACGGCGGCTGAACTGGGAGGTCTTTCGTTGCGCGGCACCGAGTATGCCGCAACGCCGGCTGACTCGGTGGCACATTCCAGCGGGGTGGAGGCTCGCTCAGGCCTTCACGGTGATCCCGTAGTCCTCCGGCTCCATCGACCAGCCCATCTCCGTCATCAGGTCGACGATGAGCGGGTCCTTGAGGTAGAGGTCGAGGGCTTCCTGCGGCAGGGCGAACGTCGTCTCGCTGAGCACGCCCTGCGATGGATCGCGGTCGCTCATCTCAAGCGATGAGTCGTGGTAGTGGCTGCGTGAGTAGTCGACCGCGGCATCAACGTGGGCATCGGTGAAGGGCAGGTCCCAGGCCGTCCACAACCCCCGGAAGAACGCGCGGGGTTGCGACTTGAACAGGTCGTAGGACAGGCGGCTGGGCTGCTCGAGCCACCACCGCGCGAACTGCTTGTAGCGGTCCAGGTCCTGCATCTGGGTGTACGACTTGTGCCAGCCGCGGGCGTGCATCGAGTTGAGGCGGTGCAGCGGGTTGCGAATCATGTACACGAAGCGCACGCCAGGAAACGCGGCCCGGAACTCGTCCGGGCTGGGGCGCAGGTGCGGGTGTTTGGAGATGACGACGTTGGTGAGGGACTTGCCGCCAGCGCCGCCGTTGCCCGCGCCGCCCGATGCGACCGGTCCCGACAGCCCCGAGCAGGCGTTCAGTTCCGCTGCGACCTGGTTGAACAGCGCGACCACGTCGGGCGTCAGTTTGTGGTCCCGTGCTCGGTACAGCTCCGTCAAATCCTTCTGCTTCGCGGGGTAGTTGTACGGCGCTCCGGTGCGATCCCACGGGCCGAGGATCTCGTCGGCCACGGCGTGCCCCCATGGGGCCGCGGCGGAGTAGACCGCGACCGACGACCCGCTGCGGGCCAGGGAGAAGAGCCAGCAGACCTTGGGTTGTGCGAGGGCCGAGGAGGACGCGGGCATGGGCAAGGCTAGGCGGCGATCGGCTTGCCAGAGGTCGCCAAGGGGTCGCGGGCCTCCGGCCCGCGCATCGGTCGCTTGCTCAGACAATCCTGAAGCCAACCGTCTTTGGTCGCCCGGTGTTGGGCCGGAGGCCCACCACCCCTGTCGGCAAGAATCGCGCGGTTGCTATCAACGCCTCCGCCGAGCCATCAGCAGCCCCGCCGCGCCCAGCAAGGCCGCCGAGCCGGGCGCGGGCATGGGCGAGAAGCTGAAGATCAGGTACTCTCCGTGGTGGACTCGGCCCATGCCGCGCGGTCCGGGCGGACGACCCAGGTTCACATACCGGGGCGTCGCATCCGGCGCGCGTCAGCCCGGTTTCCGGACCAGAACCGGCCACCACCGCGCGGACATCGCGATGAGCAGGCCCGGGGCGAGCCAGATCGACTCGCGCCACAGGAAGCCAGCGGCGAAGAATGGCATCGCCACGAGCACGCCGGCGATGCAGGCGAGCCGTGCCGTGCGGCGTGGAACAGCGGTGGTCCGCGGCAGCACGCAGACCCAGACATACGTGGGAAACACCAGGCCGTAGAACGCCATGAAGGAGCGGTAACCGATCTCGTTGGCCGAAAGGCCCGCGAGATTCGGCAGGAGTTTGACGGCGGTGCCGAGGCCCGCGGCCGCGAGGACGCAGAGGAGCAGGATGGTCCGTGCGGAGCGGGGTTGCCCAGAGTCCGGGAAGGCAGAGGCTACTCGCCCGGAGGGCGAGTGAGGTTCGTCGGCGCGCTGGGCGGTGGGTTCATCGGCGGCGGTCCCGGGGCCAAAGCCCCTGGCTCTGGTCGTGCGCCCTGCGGGCGTGGGCGTAGCCGTGGGCGATGCGACCAACGCTGGCTCCGGCGTCGCCAGTTCGATCACATGCACCGCGAGCGTGAACGCGACCTGCACTCCGATGTGGATCACCGCCAGTTGCGCCCAGCGCGGGCGCTCATGGAACGGCAGCGACGCGATGGCCGGGTCGAGCATGGTCGCATACCCGAGCGTCAGCACGATCATCGAGGCGAACATGATGCCGAATCCGATCGTGAACGCGGCCACGCCGGTCGGGCCGTCGCAGATCCGGCGGACACGAAGGAACGTCAGGTCCAGGTAGGGGCAGAGCGCGAAGCCGAACGCGCACACGGGTGACATCCAAAGGATGTCGGACGCCCTTAGCACGCCCGACCGGCTGAGTTCCAGTGAGATCGCGCCCGGCTGGGCGACCAGCAGGTTGACCAGCACCAATGCCGAGCTGACCCAGACGAGAAGCGCGAACCAGCCGGCGTGCTCCTTGAGCGCGAGCACCATCGCGCCGCCCACGAGAACCGCGGCGATGATCCCGGGCATCGCGATCAGCGGGATGAGGTTGCCCGTCATCCACGACAGGAAGAAGACGTGGAACGCGATGGTGACCAGGCTGAACGCACGGGCCGCGCGCAGGTGGGCGGCCCGCACGCGCGATGCGGCCAGGCTTGACCGCAGCACCCAGCCCATCGCCCCTGCGCCGACGACGTTGGGGATCGCAAACGCCCACCAGCCCGCCTGGCCGAAATCCCTCACCAGCAGGATCGGCAGGAACATGCCGATGCACCAGGTCCAAGAGCACGCCAGGTACGCCCCCCACGAGATGGCGCGGGGCCAGGAGATGGATGGGCGCGACGGCACGGGCGGAGTGTAAGCGGAGCGCGTCCAACACAACCGCCCGCGCGAGCGGTCGGCCAACGACTGGCCGCCCGTGGGATTGGGCTCCCCCGTTGTCGACGACGATGCAGTGTCCGAGAGTCCACGGCGATTCACCCCCATCCGTTGCCGGCAGGTGCCCGACCGCTCGCGCGGTCGGTTGTGTGAATCTCGGACCCCGGCACGCGGTCGCGCCGCCTCCCTACCGTCCGCCATGTCCACCCCCGCACACGAGGTCAAGGCGGCAAAGGTCAAGCAGTACGCCTCGCAAGTCGACTTCGGCAAGACGTCGGACGATTATGCGCGGTTCCGACCCGGGCCGCCGGCGTCGTTCTATGACCGTCTGACGCGCTTCGCGCCGATTGCCGGATCATCCATCCTCGACATCGGGTGCGGTGTGGGCTGGATCGCCCTCGAGTTCGCGGCCCGCGGGACCAGACGCGCGGTCGGGGTCGATCCCTCCCCGCAGCAGGTCGAGGCCGCGGGGCGTCTGGCCTCGCAGCGCGGCCTGCCGTGTGAGTTCGCGGTGGGCAAGGCCGAGCACAACGCCCAGCCGAGTGGCGCGTTCGACTGGTGCGTGGCGAGCCAGGCGTGGCACTGGTTCGAGCCCAAGGCCGCTGGGGCCGAGTGCCTGCGCGTGCTGGGGCCAGGCGGCCTGATGGTGGTCGTCGCGTTTGACTACCTGCCGGGACGCTCGCCGATCGCGAAGGCTTCGGAAGCCCTGATCCTCAAGTACAACCCGACCTGGCCGATGGCCGACGGCACGGGGTCGCATGTCGCTCCGCTGTTTGATCTCCCGGCGGCGGGTTTCGTCGACATCGAGCAGT
This sequence comes from uncultured Phycisphaeraceae bacterium, assembly GCA_964533405.1. Classification (GTDB taxonomy): domain Bacteria; phylum Planctomycetota; class Phycisphaerae; order Phycisphaerales; family UBA1924; genus JACKHA01. The sequence goes on from CAZHKB010000069.1 coordinate 7,794, forward strand.
TCTCCTACGAGCACCCGCAGCCCTTCACCCACGAGTCATGGAGGGGCCGGATGCGGACGTGCAACGGCGTGGCGGCGACGCAGTCGCCGGAGATCGTGGCCGCGTATGACCGCGATCTGGCGGCGGTGCTGGCCGAGCGATTCCCCGAGGACGCAAAGGGCGGCGTTGTCGTTGAGCATCGGGTGTGGGTGGCTGTGGCGAGGAAGCCCGGGGCTGCCCGTCCGTAGCCCGGGGATTGAGCGAAGCGAAACCCCTGGAACAGTCGAGCCAGTTGGTCTCGACCCTGAACAGGGTTTGTGGGATCTGAATGCGTGCCCGGGGGGTCTAGCGGCGCGACCCCCGGCCAAGGGCGAGGAGCCCTTCACGCTCCTGGAGGTTTGGGGTGTTTCGCGGAGGCCGGTCGGATTCCGTGTGCGGGGTACCGGCACCCGGTCACCCGGCTCTTTCCCGTATATTCAAGTTCCCACTTGCATTGGGGGGCGGGAGTGGTCAAACTGGGATTCTTGGGCGGCCTTGCCGCTCGACCAGCGGGTTGGGAATCGGGGAAGAGAGTCCTTCCGACATCGGGCAGTGGCATCGGGTGTGCGTGCCGGGGGGTGTTCGCCCTGGAGCCGAGGCGTTGCCGGATCGTCGTGTGCTTTAGGGGGTTTTACCATGAAGATCAGTCTCGTCGTGCTCGCGGGGCTTGCGATGACCAGCGTTGCGCACGCCCAGTACGCGACCGATTTCGAGTCGCCTACGTACGCGCCGGGGATCGTCACCGGTCAGGACGGATGGTTCCTGCCGCCGGTGGCCAACACGGCCGACGGCTTGGTGCAGGCCTACGCCGGCAATCCGACGGGGTTCGCGGCGCACCCGACGGGGGGCGGGGCTCAGTTCATGCTGACCAAGTGGGAGAATCGGGCTGGCGTGGCGGCCAACTCGCGGGCGCAGCACAACCACGATTTCACGACGGCGGACGTGTGGACGGTGACGTACGACTTCGCGATCATCCGCGAGGGCGTCAACCCGGCGGTGAACAACGCCGGGTCGTTCTCGCTGCAGGATAGCGTGACGACGCAGTTCTTCCAGACGCTGTTCATGTACCCGGACCTGGTGTTGGGCGCGACGTTCAACATCCAGTACAGCGCGCACCCCCTGGTGGGCGGCGGGAACGTGTTCCAGAACCCGCCGGGCACCGCATTCCAGGGCTTGGCGTTCAACACGTGGTACCGCAACACCACGACGGTGGACTTCGCGGCCCACCGGATCGTGGAGATCTCGATTGACAATCTGTCCGACGCGAATCCCGCGGTGGTTGCGGACGTGTCCGGTCTGCCGTGGTTCCTGTTCGGCGGCGCGTCGGGGTTCACCAATCCGCGTCCGACGGCGTTCCGCTGCTTCGGCTCGGGCTCGCTGCGGGCGCTGCCGGCGGGCGACTTCATCAGCCCGCTGGCGTGGGACAACCTGTCGATCGCGGTCGCGGTGCCCGCGTGCGCCCCGGACCTGACGACGGGCGCGATCCCGGGCCAGCCCGGGTACGGCGTGCCGAACGGCATCCTGAACAACGATGACTTCTTCTATTACCTGTCCCAGTTCGCCGCGGGCAACCTCGCCGTCGCCGACCTGACCACGGGCGCCATCTCGGGCCAGCCCGGGTACGGCGTGCCGAACGGCATCATCAACAACGACGACTTCTTCTACTACCTGACGATCTTCGCCGCCGGCTGCTGAGAGCCGTTTCGGAGCGTTTGGAGTGTGTGACCAAGGGGGCGGGCCGCGATGGCCCGCCCCGTTTGTTTTGGGCGGGTGGGTTAGTATGGGGGGCGTGCCAAGGTGGGGGCGCGGCGATCTCGTCTACTGGGTGAAGCAGCACGCCATGTCCGAGCCACCGCCCAAGACGTTCGCCGACTGTGCCCGCCCGGAGGGTGTGAGCACGCTGGCGGAGGACAACACGATCAACGCCAACCTGCGGAACAACGGGATCGGGCTGGTGCCGCGGATTGTAAGTGTGGATGAGCAGGCGCGGTCGGCCACGCTGGGGTGCGGGGCGATCATGGCGTTTGCGAGCATCCCGCTGGGGTGGCACATCATCGACGACGGGCGGCGGGTGCTGGTGTTCGTTAAGGACAGCCAGTCGCAGGTGAACTTCAGGCGGGTGGATGACGGGGTCGAGTCGGCCAACCTGATCGAGCAGATGCTGGCGCACCGGGCGCCCGGCGCGGGCGAGGCCAAGTGGATCACGATGGAACTGGCGGGGATGAAGACGCTGGCGATCCGTGGATTGCCGATCCATCAGCCCGGCGAGGAGCCGGTGCATGTGGATCAGGTGTTCATGTACATGCCGGTGCCGGGCAAGGCGACGGGGTACTGCGAGGTCCGTGCGACGTCGGACATTGAGAAGATCGAGCCGGTGATGCACATGGTCGGGGTGATCCTGGGGTCGATGAGGTTTGCGGCGTGAGCCGCGGGAGGGGGGCGTGGCCGCGACTCTGAGCGGCCACGCGATTGATACGAACTCGCGATGGAACCCGGGCGTCGTCGTGCCACCGATCGCTGCGTTGGGCGATCGGTGCCTCGGTCACAACCAGCAAACCCGCACCGATCGTGCGGAGCCACGATCGGTGGCACGCTCGAGTCGCAACGACGATCCGTATGAGTCGTGATTGTGGGGCCAAGGGCGTGGTCGCCCAGCGTCGCGACCACGCCACAAAGCCGAGACTCGCGTGCTTACGCCCGGGGAGAAGTGCCGCCCAGGGGGGCGCGTTTGGGTTCGCCGTCGCGACGTGGGTACATCTTCGGCGTCAGGCGTTGCTTTTCCAGGACGACCAGGCGGCCCGTGGGGGTTTGCACGGTGCCGACGTGGGTGGCGTGGAGCAGGTGCAGGGCGGCCTTGGCGGCGGCGAGTTCGTCGTCGGCCCGCTCGCCTTTGACCAGGACGATGAGGCCGCCCGCGCGGACGAGGGGCGTGGTGAGTTCGGCGATGACGGCCAAGGGTCCGACGGCGCGGGCGACGGCGGCGTCGTAGGCGTCGCGGCGGTCGGGTTCGCGACCGGCGGCTTCGGCTCGGGATGAGAGCACGTCGGCGTTGGTCAGGCCCAGGGCGGCGGGGCCGATGGCGTGGCGGAGGAACTCGGCCTTCTTGCCGGTGGCTTCGAGCAGCGTGAACTTCATGGTGGGCATGGCGATGGCCAGCGGGATGCCGGGCAGGCCGCCGCCGGTTCCCACGTCGATGATGCGGGAGCCAGCGGGGAGTTCTGCGAGGGCGGGGATGAGGGTGAGGCTATCGAAGATGTGTCGGACCCAGGCCTCGGCGGGGTCCTTGCTGGCGGTGAGATTGTGGGATTTGCTGGTTTCGAGCAGGAGCCAGAGGTAGCGGCCCAGTTGGTCGATCTCGGCGGGTTCGAGGGCGAGGCCGAAGTCGGCGCAAAGGCGGGTGAAGTCTGGGGTGGGTCCGAGCGAGCCGCCGGAGGGGAAGGC
>CAZHKB010000070.1:0-11086 GCA_964533405.1 uncultured Phycisphaeraceae bacterium
CCCCAACCCCCGCGCCGCGGCCAGATACCCCCGCCACGCCGCCGTCAGTTCCCGCATCGTGTCACCCGCGAACTTATCGAGAACGCAGCGGGCCACCTCGAACGCGACCACGTTCTCCATCACGACGCTCGCCGCCGACACGGCGCAGATGTCGCTCCGCTCGTAGTGGCTCTGCTCGGCCGCTTTCGTCTCCAGATTCACCGACGGCAACCCCCGCAGCAGTGTCGAGATCGGCTTCATCACGCCCCGGACGACGACCGGCATTCCGTTGGTCATCCCGCCCTCAAGACCGCCCGCGTTGTTGCTGGGCCTCGTGAATCCGAGCGTGTGATCGCCGGCGCGGGCCGCTTCGAACGTAATCGGATCATGCACGCGCGAGCCGGGGCGGGCCGCGCAGGCGAAGCCAAGGCCGATCTCCACGCCTTTGAATGCCTGGATTCCCATCACCGCCCCGGCCAGTCTCGCATCGAGGCGCAGCCGCCAATCCATGCAACTGCCGATGCCGGGCGGGCAGCCGAACACGTGCGCCTCGACGATCCCTCCCACCGTGTCCTTGTCGATCTTCGCCTGGCGGATGATCGCGCACTGCTTCTGGGTGGCCGCCGCGTCCGGGCAATACGTCTGACTTGCATCTCGCGCCGCGACCAGTCCCCGCCACGTCGACTCGCCCACCACCACCTCAGTTCCCGCGTCCAGGATCTGCCTCACGAAGCCGAAGACCTCGATCCCCAGCGCCCGCAGCATCACACGAGCCACCGCCCCCGCCGCCACCCGGGCCGCGGTCTCCCTCGCACTGGCGCGTTCAAGCGTCTCGCGGCAATCGGTCGTGAGCCACTTGATGCTGCCGGCCAGGTCCGCGTGTCCGGGCCTAGGCCGCGTCACCGCGGGCGTCTTGGCCGGGTCGTCCATCCGCGAGTCCTTGTTGGCGATCCGCATCGCGAGCGGGCTGCCGATGGTGTGCCCCCCTCGCGTGCCCGCGAGAAACTCGACCACGTCGGTCTCGATCCGCTGCCGGCCGCCGCGCCCGTAGCCGCCCTGGCGACGCCGCAGCTCCGCGTTGATGAACTCCACATCGAGCGCAAGCCCGGCCGGCAGTCCCGTCACAATCGACAAGAGCGCTGGCCCGTGCGATTCCCCCGCCGTCTGGTAGTCGAGCATGCGCACACGATAAGCATCCCGACCGTGAGGCAGGGGTGTGAGCCGTCAGGGACGGCGGACTGTTCCTCGCCTCCACCCCCAGCGGCTCAAATCACCAGCATCGCGTCCCCATACGAGTAGAACCGATACCCGTCCGCGATCGCCCGAGCGTAGAGCCCCTTCAACTCCGCCACCCCGCCCGGCAGCATCGCGGCCACCAGTGCCATCAGCGTCGAGCGCGGCAAGTGGAAGTTCGTGAGCAGCGCACCCGTCCCCCGCCACGCAAACCCCGGCGTGATCAGCAGCCGCGTATGCAGCCACTCCCCGGTGGCACAGGCTTGAGGCCGGTTCCGGTCACCCGGGGCGCCCTTCTCCACCTCCAGCCGCGCAAACGCCTCCACCGTCCGCGCACTGGTCGTCCCCACGCACACCACACGCCCGCCGCCAGTCCGGGCCCGCTCCATCGCCTCCCGCGTCGCCGCCGGCCTCGTGCACCACTCCGCGTGCATGGCATGGTCCTCGACAAACTCCGCTTCCACCGGCTTAAACGTCCCCGGCCCCACATGCAGCACCACCTCGGCCCGCTCCACCCCCGCCGCCGCCAACCGTCCCATCAACTCAGGCGTGAAGTGCAGCCCGGCCGTTGGAGCCGCCACAGACCCGCACTCCGAACCATCGGCCGACGCGAGCAACTCTCCCGCGAACACGGTCTGGTATGACCCGACATCTCCGCCCGCCCCAACTTCCCCACGGCACGCGCGACCGCCTCCTTCCCGCACTGCCCCGCCGCGAGGCCCGTCGCCCTGCTCCGCACGCCTCGCACCCAGGATGTACGGCGGAATCGGCGGCAACCCCACCCGCTCCAGAATCGCGGGCGTCGACATCCCCTCTGCGCCCGCTCCCGAAACTTCGACAATCCGCGCGCCTCCCTCACCAACCGCATCCTCGGTGAGCGTCAGCACCACGCCGCCATGCACACCACCATCGTGGCCGCCCGACCCGACCAGCCTCACGCGCATCCCCGGCTTGAAGCGTCGCGCACGCAACATCACTACCCACGTCCCGGCCCGCGGCCCCTCGCGCAGGTACAACCCCTCCACCCCGCCGCCCGTGTCGTCACGCACCCCCACGAACCGCGCCGGCAGCACTCGCGACGCATTGGTCACCAGCAGGTCTCCCCGCCGCAGCAACTCCGGTAGATCCCGCACGATCCGGTGTTCCACAACGCCCCGCGCCCGGTCCACCACCATGAGCCGGGCCGAGTCCCTGGGCTGGGCCGGGTGCGTCGCGATCCGCCCCGACGGCAGGTCATACTCAAGGTCGCTCGTGCGCAGCATGGTGATTCCAGGCACTCCGTTGCGTTGCGTCCACGCCACACTCGCCACGCCGCACGGTTGATCGTCGGGCGTGTTTGAGTGCGCCCGCCACCACCGCCTCCGACCCGCGTCGTTCTCGGACCCCCGAGCCGCCCACCTGCCCGGCACGCGATTCGTCTCTGTCCGGGCATGCGATGCGACTCCGCCCATCATTGCCCGCCGCCCTGCCAAGGTCACATGCCCCGCCCCGTCGATCGCCCTCGGTGGAACCCTCGCCCGCCCGAGCCCAGCGACCACTGCGGCGAATCCCGCCGGCGTGAGCCCGACCGCTCCACCCCGTGCGCGGGCATCGCCGACGAGCACATCCCGGGCCGTCTCTCATTTGATCTCTACCTGCTCCGCGGCAACCGCCAGGCCCGCGCCGCCTACGCCGCACAATGCGCCCCCGCCCGCCGGTGCGACGACGACCGGACCGTGGAGTCCGACGCCGATGCCTGCCGTCCGCACCAAGGTCCGGTGCGGCCGACTTACGCCGCGGTTCGTGCCCCCCCATGCGGCTGCGAAGCCTCCTCAGACTTGACTGCGGCCAAGCAGCTTCTCAGCATCGTCCTCCAGCGCGGCTCGCTGCTCGACGTGATGGCCTGACCCCGGACGCGATTGGCAACCCGCCACGGCTCCCGGCGCGCTCGCCGCGGTCAACCTGCGTGATGCCGTCTCTTTGTCTCTTCGTCACTTGGTCGGTGCTCGCCTCAGCCCGCCGCCGCCAGGGTCTCCTGCACGAACTCCCCGCGCAGAATGTCGCTCTGCACGCCATCGGGCAGCGTCAATCGCACCGTTGCCGGCTGCACCAGCTCGATCTCCCCGCACAACTCGTGTCTTGACTGGCGATACGCAAGAGCCCAGTCGACATCAAACGTTCCCACCGGCGCCCCGCACTTGGATCGCACCTGCGTCCCGCGCGCCCTCGGATACCGCACCGCCGCCGCGAGCTGCACATCCACAGTCCGCCCCTGATACTCCACCGGCACCGCGATGGGCTGATGCACGACCCCGTACCCCCCGCCCTCGCAGTGGAACGCGAAATGGATGTCCCGTCCGCCACGATGGCTGAAGAACGCGCCCTCCACGGGCCTCAGGTGGAACACCACCTCCGCCATTCCGCTGTACCGCCCCTGGTAATACAGGCTGATCTCCGCCCGCTCCCCGCCCTTGGCGTGCTGCACCCGCACCAGCGGCCAGAAGCACACGCCGTCACGCTCGAAGTAGTGCCCGATCGTCACGCGCGACAACTGGTCCGCCGCGTCGTCCTGGAACCTGAGCACATACACGAGCGCGGCCCCGAGCAGCGCCAGCGCCCCCAGCGACGCGTACTGATGGAACCGAATCGAGGGCCGCAGCCCCCGCACAAAGTCGGGCGCGATGATCCACGCGAACAGCCCCCAGGCCAACGCGAGGCACGCCAGGGTGATCAGGATCGTCTTACGTCGTTCGCGCATGGGATAGGCCTCCGCCCAACCCGACTCGCCGCCGACAGCGCACGCCACGCTCCGCGGCCACGAACCCCGAACGGAACACACCGGCGCGCGGTGCGGGGAAGCCCCACGCGTGGATCGCTCTCTCACCCGGACGCTTGAGTCTACATCGTCCGGCACATTCCGGGTACACGAATTCTCTGGCATATGCCCTGTTCAGGGGGGGTGGCAACAGAACCCGCCGCGCGAGCGGTCCGCCACCGCATGAGCGCCTTGCGGGTGAACACCTCCGAACGCCTCCAACGGACGGACGGCATCCGCAGCGAGCAGGTCGTCCGCCAGACCACGGCGAGTTCCACTCCCACAGTCCGATCGCGTGGTGGCCGACCGCGCGCGGCCGGTTCTGTTGAACACCCCACTACACTCGCCCCATGGCCATTCCCGCCACCCCAATCGACCTTCGCTCCGACACCGTCACCCGCCCCACAGCCGCCATGCGACAGGCCATGGCCAACGCCGAGGTCGGTGACGACGTGCTGGAGGGCGACCCCACTGTCCGCCGCCTTGAAGCCCGAGTCGCCGAGTTGCTGGGCAAGGAGGCGGCGTGCTTCGTCCCCTCCGGCACCATGGCCAACCTGCTGGCCATCCGCTCCCAGACCCAGCCGGGCGATGAGATCATCGCCGACGCCGACAGCCATTTCCATTTCTACGAGACGGGTGGATACGCCGCCATCTGCGGATGCACCGCCCGCTTTGTCCGCTCAACCCACGGCATCTTCGACCCGTCCGAGGTCGATCGCCTCTGTCGATCCATCTCCGACCACTTCGCCCACACCCGCATGGTCATCATCGAGAACACCCACAACCGGGGGGGCGGCATCCCCTGGCCGCTCGAGCAGTCTCGCGACGTCGCACGCCGCGCCCATGCGATGGGCCTTCGTGCCCACATGGACGGTGCCCGCCTCTGGAATGCCGCAGTGGCCGAGGGCTGCACCGAGCGCGACTACGCGCTGGCCTTCGACACCATCTCCGTCTGCTTCTCCAAGGGCCTGGGCGCCCCGGTGGGCTCGGCCCTGGTGGGTGACCGCCACGCCATCGACCGCGCCCGACACCTCCGCAAGATGCTGGGCGGCGGGATGCGGCAGTCCGGCATCCTCGCCGCCGCCGCCCTCTACGCGCTGGAAAGCCACCGCCAGCGCCTGCACGAGGACCAGGCCGCCGCGCGGAAGTTCGCGGAGATCATCGCCCAGAGCTCCGCCATCAAGGTTGATCTCGCCCGCGTGCGCACCAACATGGTCTACTTCGACATCGACCCCAGGCTCGGCAATGCCGGGGAGTTCTGCGAGGCGATGACCGCCCGCGGCGTCCGCATGCTCGACGAGGGCACCCACACGGTCCGGGCCGTCTGCCACCTCGACGTGACCCGTGCCCAGGTGGAGCAAGCGGCCGCGCTCATCGCCGACGCGGGCCGCTAAGCGTGTCCGCAGCTGGTGTGGTACGCCAGTGCCGCTCTGGACCCAGCCGTGCCTACCGCCTCGGGCGACTCAGACGCGGCCGCCGGCGTCACCGCCTCACCAACGCCCTCGGGCGCGGCACGACAGTCGACCAACGCTGCGGCACTGGTCACGTTCTACGAACACCCACCAAGCATCCGCTCTTCCGGACATTCTGGGACGTAATTTCCCGCTTCCCGCTGGTATCGCCATGCCACCTTCCTGTATGCTGGGGTTGCGGGGTTGGGGGAAACTCCCCGTCTATCTCAGGAGGTTCGCGTGCTGAACATTCATGGTCGGCGGGGCGTCGTTTGCGCCGCCGCTGTCGTCGCGTCTGTGGCTGGCACCGCCGCCGCCCAGTTCCAGTCCAGCAACATCGACATGATCGCCCACATCCCTCTCAGCGGGTTCCAGGGCTCGCCCGGGATCGCCAATGACGTGTGGGGGTATGTCTCGCCCAGCGGGCGCGAGTACGCCGTGCTGGGCGTCGAGAACGCCTTCGTGTTCATCGAGGTCACCAACCCCGCCAGCCCGCAGATCATCTCGACGATCACGGGGGTCAACTCGACCTGGCGGGCGGTGAAGGTCCACGGGGCCTACGCCTACGGCGGCTCCGAGGGCGGCGGCGGCATCTACGTCATGAACATGACCAACATCGACAACGGTGTGGTCACCCTGGTCGGGAACGTCACCGCCGCCGGTCAGGTCACCACGTCCGCGACCCACTCGCTCGCGCTGGACACCACGTCTGGCTTCATCTATCGCGCGGGCGGCGGGAGCGCGGGCATCCGCATCTACAACACCACCAACCCGGCGGCCCCCGCCTTCGTCGGCGAGGAGAACACCGTCTACACCCACGAGGTCAGCGTCTGGACGTACACCAGCGGGCCGTACGCTGGCCGCCAGTTCGCCTTCCAGTGCAATGGCGGGCAGGGCTTCCGCGTGCTGGACACGACCAACAAAGCCAGTATTTTCCAGATGGACGCGCTCACCTACCCCAACCTGGGGTACTGCCACCAGACCTGGCTCACCGAGGACCGCCGTTTCGCCTACATGAACGACGAGTTCGATGAGACCACCTTCGGCCTGCCCAGCACCGGGCACATCTTCAACGTCGAGGATCTCTCCAACATCTCCTACGTCGGCACGTTCACGAACGGCGAGACCTCGGTCGACCACAACATGTACGTCCTGGGCAACAGGCTCTACTCCTCCAACTACACCACGGGCCTGCGCATTTACGACATCACCAACCCGGTCGCACCCGTTGAGGTCGCCTGGTTCGACACCCACCCCGCCAACGACAACCCCGTCTACGAGGGCAACTGGACCAACTACCCGTACCTCCCTTCGGGCAACATCCTCGTCTCCGACATCAACGAGGGCTTCTTCATCCTCCGGCTCAACCTCGACCGCCTCACCTTCGCCTTCCCCAACGGGCGTCCCTCCACTCTCGGCCCCGCCGGCACCGACACCATCGTCTTTGACATCACCCAGACCAACGTCACGCTCGATCCCACCAGCGTCCGCCTGGTGGCCAACACCGGCGCGGGGTATCAGGAAATCGTCGCCACCCCCACCGGCACGCCGGGCCAGTACACCGCCACGTTCCCGGCTGACAACTGTCTGGACACCATGACGTGGTACGTCTCGGCCGAGACCACCGGGAACGTCGTGTTCACCTCGCCCAGCGACGCCCCGGCCAGCATCTACTCCTCGCTCATCGCCACCGGCTCGTCGGTCATCTTCGAGGACAACTTCCAGACCAACAAGGGCTGGGTCGTCACCAACTCGGCCAGCCTCACCTCCGGCGCCTGGCAGCGCGGCGTGCCCGCAAACGGCAACCGCGGCGACCCGCCGGCCGACTACGACGGCTCCGGGCAGTGCTACGTCACCGGCAACACCGCCGGCGATTCCGACGTGGACGGGGGCACCACCACCCTCACCAGCCCCGCTTTCGACGCCTCCGCGGGAGAGGTCTATGCCTCTTACGCCGTCTGGCTCGACAATGACTTCGGCGCCAGCCCCAACCTCGACCCCCTCGACGTCGAAGTCTCGAGCAACGGCACGACGTGGGTGCTCCTCGAGCGCTTCGGTCCCCAGTCCATCGGCGCCTGGGTCTACTCCACCAAGCGCCTCGACTCGGTCATCACACCCAGCGCCGACACCCGCATCCGCTTCCGCATCGGCGACGCAACCCCGGCCTCCGTCGTCGAGGGCGGCGTCGACGCGGTCAAGATCGAGCAGATCACCTGCACGCTCCCACCCTCCTGCCTGCCCGACCTGACCACCGGCGCGGTGCCCGGGCAGCCCGGCTACGGCGTGCCCAACGGCGTGCTCAACAACGACGACTTCTTCTACTACCTCTCGCAGTTCGCCGCCGGAAACCTCGCCGTCGCCGACCTGACCACTTCGGCCATCCCCGGCTCGCCGGGCTACGGCGTGCCCAACGGGATCATCAACAACGACGACTTCTTCTACTACCTCTCCATCTTCGCCGTCGGCTGCTGAGTCTGGATCCCGCCCATCAAGCCCCGCGCCGCCTCCGGCGCGGGGCCTCTTTGCGCCCACCCCAAGGAGGTTGAGCCGCTTCCCATGCCGTTGTCAAAGTCGCGCTTTCGCCACCGGAGACCGTTCCGTCGCATAGGGTGGAGGCTCGGCCTCCGGCGCGAGGTGGCCAAGTGGCGGCCCGCCCCCGGTCATGCGGAGATGCCTCGATGCGGGGCGCGCTGAACAGCATGAACGCCGTGATCAAGACAGCAATCCCCGGACTCGACCCTGCGCTGGGCAGCGGGAGAGCATCACCGCCTTGCTCCTGCGCGGCAACGAGGGCCAGCTCGTCCTCAGCCCTCTCGCCTCAGGCTCTTCCATGCTCAGCCGAGACCAGGGCGCCTGGAACCTGCCGCCGACCCCCTACTCCACCGCCGCCTCTGCGTCCTCCTGGCTCGCCTCCCCAACCTCGACCACTTCTTCGCCCCGCGACGCCCTGGCCCGCTCGATGTACCTGATCTGCAGCTCGGCAACCCGCACCCGCGTGTCGTGCAGCTTCGTCCCGTGCTCGATCCCCGCAGCAAAGATTGTCCAGATCGCCGTGCTGCCCACAAGGGCCGCGAGCAACGCGAGAATCAGAGTCGTTCCATCCAGCACGGCGAGCAGTGGCATGACAATGCGATCGGCATGCGAACGGATCGGCTTGACCTTCGTATAGAATCCGCCGTGCCGATCAGCCGCCCCACCACTCGTTTGCCGCTCCGCGCCCGCCTCGCCCGCCTTCTCGTGGTCGTTCTGGCCCTGATCGGGGTGCCGCTCCTCCCGTTGTCCCTCGCTTCGGCCCAGCCGTCCCAAGCCGGTGAGGCCACCGGCGAGCTCGAACTCTCCGCCGACCAGTTTGGCCTGGGAAACGCCTCCCGCGCCGGTGGATGGATCGCTCTCCGCGCCCGCTTCCGCGACAACACCGACCGCCCGCGCGAGATCATCCTCCAGGCCGAACTCCGCGACGCGGACGGTGACCGCCCCATCTACCGCCGAGTCGTCACGGCCAACCCGGGCCGCTGGCAACAGGCGACCCTGTACGTCTACCTGCCCTACCGCCTCGACCCCAGTCGCGGCATCCGCCTCACCGCCCGCGAAGCCACGGGCCAGGACACCGCCGTCACCGAGTCCGACGACCCCGACGCCCCCCAGCGCGCCACCGCCCGCGCCGGCCGACTCATCGCCGAGGCCACCGCGATGCCCGGCCAGGTCCTCACCGACTACGAGGGCGTGCTCGCTATCGTCGGCGACACAACCCACGGGCTCTCGCTCTACGCCTCCGCCTTTAACTCCAGCGCCTTCTCCCCCCTCGCCCACGAACGCACCGAGATCGTCAGCCGCATCGCCCCACTCGACCTGCCCGACCGCTGGATGGGCCTGGCCCCCTTCGAGATCCTCGTCTGGGCCGGCGGAGACCCCGCCGACCTGGGCCCGGAACGCTCCCGCGCCCTGCGCGAATGGGTCGAGCGCGGCGGGCACCTGGTCATCGTCGTCACCGTCGAGAATCTCGCGTCCTGGACCACCAGCCAGAACAACCTCCTGCGCGACCTGTTCCCCGCCGCGCAGGTCCGCGCCGCCGAGGGCGTGGACCTCAACACCTACCGCAACCTCATCACCCGCGACGTCACCCTCGGGTTGCCTCGCGCCGCCCTTGTCCACACCTTCGAGCCCCTCGCCTCCGCCGGGCCCTACGAGGCCATGCCCATCCTCGCCGGCCCTGAAGGCGAGTGCCTCGTCGTCCGCCGGATCGCCGGGCACGGCATGGTCACCGCCGTGGGCATGGGCGTTGGCTCTCGCGTGCTCTCCAACGTCGGCCTGCCCGCCGCCGACGTGTTCTGGAACCGCGTCCTTGGGCGCCGGGGCCAGTTCGAGCCCCTCACACGCCTCAACGACCTCAACTCCACCCCCGGCATCCAGCTCGGCAACCGCAGCGATGAGATCTTCCTCGACCGCGACATCCAGGGCTCCCTCAACCTCGTTGGCCAATCCCTCGCTGGCGTCGTGCTGGCCTTCGCCGTCTTCGGCGTGTACTGGCTCGTCGCCGGTCCCGGCGGCTTCGCACTGCTCAAGAAAGCCGGGCATGACCGCCACGCCTGGGTCGCCTTCGTCGCCGCCGCCGCGCTCTTCACCGCCATCGCCTGGGGCGGCGCCACCATCCTTAAGCCAAAGCGCGTCGAGGTCCGCCACGTCACCATCCTCGACCACGTCTACGGCCAGGACGTCGACCGCGCCCGCTCCTGGATGTCCATCCTGGTCCCCTCCTACCTCGGCGCCGACGTGACCGTCCGGGGCGAGGGCTTGATCGCCGGCGTTCCCCGGTTCTACGAGGCCATCGCCCCATGGGAGGGCCGCGCCGACACCGACCTGGGCGCCGCCGTCGGCTCCTTCCCCGATGCCCGCCCGTACGACGTGGAAAGCCGCGCGCCAGACACCCTCAGCGTGCCCACCCGCGCCACCGTCAAGCAGTTCCAGGTCGATTGGGCCGGCGCTCCCCAGCAGGCCTGGCCCACCCCCGAGTTCTCGACGGGCGACGGCTCCAACGCCATGGCAATTGACCCCGCCACCAACCTTCCCACGGGCATTCTCAACCACAACTTCCCCGCCACACTTACCGACGTTCAGATCATCGTCGTCCGCCGCCAGGACACCCTCCGCGACTGGCGCCGCTCCAGCTGGGTCGGCTCCGACGGGCGGGTCACCCAGTTCTCGCCGCTCAACACCTGGACCACCGACGCCATCGGCGTCTCCCCCCCCGCGGGCACCTGGGCTCCCGGCTCACCCCTTGACCTGGGCGCCCTCTTCGCCGCCGTCGCTCCCGCGGACCGCACGCTCTACAACTGGCTCCGCAGCATCCGCCCGGGCGATCACCTCTCGGACCGCCTGGCCTACGCCTCCTTCTTTCACCAACTCGCCACACCCGAACTCCGCTCTGGCGGAACCTCCGACCGCTTCCACCGCTTCGCAACCTACGGCCTGGACCTCTCGCGCTGGTTCACCCAGCCCTGCGTCATCGTGCTGGCCACCCTCAACCATCAGGGCCGCGACGCCATGCCCATCCCCATGACCGTCCGCGTGGGCGGCGAAGATCGCACGCTCTACGCCGCCGGCCCCACCATGATCCGTTGGGTCTTCCCCC
>CAZHKB010000071.1:0-10937 GCA_964533405.1 uncultured Phycisphaeraceae bacterium
CGGCCCGCACGGCGTGCGGGAACATGTTGCGGCTGTCGTCCATGCCCTTGTGCTTACCGCCAATGCTGAATGGCTGGCACGGTGGCCCGCCCGAGACAAAGCCGACCGTCCCGGCGTGCTGCTTGAAGTCGTACGCGCTCACGTCGCCCTGTACAACATCGCAGCCATGCAAGTGCGGGAGACCTGCGGCCTTGTTGCGCCGGATCGTGTCGCAAGCGTTCTGGTCCCATTCAAGGACCGCTTCATGTTCAAACCCGGCGTTTGCGGTGGCGATAGCCAGCCCGCCTGCGCCGGCGAAGAGTTCAATGGATTTCATAGGGCGTCGCTCCGTGACACAGTGCCCGGATGGTACCCGAACGCCGCGACGTTAGCACGTCGGTTCGTCGCAAATCTACGATGGTTGGTGAAGTTGCCCCTTTCCCTTGCCGAAATAACCGGGAGTGGGCTCTGCCTTGTGTCGGCGTCAGCGCCGTCAACCTCAAAGAGTGGCATGAGCGACCTCCCCACCCGAGTGTAACGCCGGGGCGAGCCTCACGCCCCCTTGGCTTTCCTCGCTGCGTGCCCCGGTGGCAGCGAGATGCGCGGGTCCAAGATCCGATCGACTTGGTGGGTGTCGCCAGGCGTGGGGATGCGATCGGTTGGCTTCTCGGCCTGCCGCCCGACCGCCGGAAAAACAGCCCCGGCCATCGCGGGCCGCAGCGCGTCGATCTCGATATCGAGCCCGAGCCACTCCTGCTGGAGGACATACGCCTCTATCCGCAGCCGCGTCTCTTCGGGGAGAGCCAGATATGCGGCGATCGCCGCTGCCCCCATGATCTTCACGCCGCCATCGGATCGCACGCTGACCCGCTCCCTGAACAGCCGTCCAAGGTTGTCAGGGAGCTGGAGCTGTTGCCGCGCCCAAGGACGAGACTTTGCCGCTGACATGGAATCCTCCCCCAGCATTGTCGCTCCATGCCCAGAATCGGCGATGCCCACGCTGTGGATAAGTGGTGCATAACCTCTGGTACACCACAGCCACTTGACATCTACGCTCCATGTGGCCACAGTACACACCATGCACACGCGCTCCAGAGACTTCTCGACGTTTGAGGCTGCTGCGGAGCTTGGCGTGGATCGCTCCACGATCAGCCGCTGGATCGCCCGAGGGATTCTCCGAGCCGAGCGATACCACCAGACCGCGCCCGCGCGGATCGCCGCGTCGGAGATCGCGCGGCTACGCAAGACCGCTACGGACCACCTTCAGTTGCCCTCGATCGCACCCTCCGCTCGCACTCGCCGCGTCCACGCCGCCTAACCACTATGGGGGAAACCCCTTCACCCACGCCACCTGTCGGGCTAATCGCCCGACAGGAGGTTTCGGGGCCGAGAGGCCCACCGATGCCCGGCCTTGCCCGTCCCGCGTGTTGACACGGCACGCTTTGCGGGAGTCTCCATGTGCCGGCAACTCCCTCCGTCGCGCCGCCTGCATCGGCGCGCCGGAGTTTCGATGATTCTCTCCCGCGCATGGCCGCGCGGGAAGCACAGCCGGCTCAGTCGCGCGTGCGGCCCGGCGTGGTCGGGGTGAGCCAGGGATGGAGTGCTTATGGAGCCGACTCCCGTGCCGACCTCTTCGCGCAGCAACGAGGTTCTCCGAGACGTCATGGACCAGCACCAGATCACTCAGGCGTGGCTGGCTGACGAAACCGGCTTCAACACCTCCTACATCTCGCGCGTCCTTGATAGCCAGTACGCCATTCCGCCGGAGATCGTGCGGGCACTCTGGGGCCAAACCCGCGACCAGCGCGTCGCCCGCATCGCGCTCGGAATGGGTGAGCATGTGGTGGTGACCGTTGCTCCCCGGCCTTGCGAGTGGTGCCAGGCCCAGAACGACGCGGTCCACCACATCGCTCATGCCCTGAGCCTGATCGCCAACGCGGAACCCAACAACGTCGAGCACGCTTTGCTTCACCGTGTCATCGACGCGGCGATCGAGAGCCTGGTCACCATTCGCAAGCACACCGTCGCCTGAGTCGCCCGCCGCCGTTCCAAGGAGCTTCCTATGCCGGACCCCGCAGCAAGGCCTCGCAGCCTCGATCATGGACCCCTGATGACCCAGGCCGACGTGGACGACTCGCTCAGGCGGGTCCACCGCGCGTCGACGGGCACGGCGTGCGTCGCCGGCTGCGTGATTGCGGTCGAGCTTTCACGCCACAATGATCGCCGATCGCTTCAGGCTCGCCTGCTTATCGCGGACGCCCAGCATCTTTACGCCCAACTCGGTGAGGCCATCGCGCGGGCCAGATCGCACCAGCAGGATCTCGACCTCTCCGACGCCGACATCGCCGCCGCTCAGCACGGGGGGCGCGCCCGATGACCTGCGCCCCCGCTCCCAACACGCCGCGAATCAGTGTTGTGGTCGCCGATGCCGCGGTGGCGGTCGTGCTCGTAGTCGACACCTTGTCGCTCACGCTCGTGCTCAATCGCGACGACGCAGTCCTTGTGCTCTCGCAGCTGGCCCGCGCGGTCCTCCTCGTGCACGGGCCGACTGCCGTGGACGAGGCGACCAAGCCCCTGTGCCGGGATCTCGAGGACTTGCAGGCGGCGCAGGTTGCCCAGGGGCCGCGCATCACAGATGTAGAGGCCACATGAGCGCGATCCAGGCACAACTCGTGTCGCGCCAGGCCGCCCCGCACGCGGTGAAGTCCGAGGCATCGCGCGCGATGTGGTTCCCTATCGAGGAGGCGGCTCGGCTCCTTGACATGCACCGCGCCAACCTCAACCGCAGGTGCCCGCAGCTGGAGCCGGCGGGCCAAGCCCGCCGCATGCCCCTGGTCCTTGGTGGCCCGCAGGTGTGGCACATTCACGCGAGCTACTCGCCGCGCCTGGTGCGGGCTGGGGTCGAGCAGACCGCGGTCGGCACGTCGGCGGTCCACGAGCGGCTGGCGGCCGCCACCGCCGGCTACCGCACCGAGGCGGCCCGCAAGGCCCGGCTTGTCGTTGCGTTTCGGGCGTGGAAAATTGCGCCGCGTGGTGCGAGCGTGCGCGACGCCTACGCCGGGTTCGCTGCGACGCACGACGGCGCGCCATCCTACACGCGGATCAAAGAATGGAGCTCGCGCTGCCCGACGTCGAATGACCTGCCCGGCTGCATGGCCGCGCTGCTCGACACCCGTGGGCGCCCGCCCGAGGGCGCGCCCGGGATGAGCGAACCAGCGTGGTCGCTGTACTGCGAGAACTACCTCACGCCTCTCCAGTGGTCGCACAGCAAGTGCTGGCGCGTCGTGCGCGCGATCGCGCTCGACAAGGGCTGGACCTGGCCGAGTGAAGACACGGTTGCTCGCACCCGCGACGCCAGGCTCACGCGGAGCCAGACCGACATGGCCCGCCTGGGCGAGGACCGCTGGGCCAAGCTCCACCAGACCCCGATTCAGCAAGACCCCGAGGCGTGGGCCGCCGGCGCGTGCTGGGAGGGCGACAACTCGACGCTGGACTTCTCTGTGCGGGTCTGGCGCGACGGCGCGTGGAAGGCAGTGCGACCGCTGCTCAGCCTCTGGAAAGACAAGCGCTCGCGCCGCATCATGGGCTGGCACCTGGGCGAGCGGGCCAACTCGGCGACGATCCGCGAGGCGTTTGTTTCGGCGTGCGATGAGCCTGGCGTCGGTCTGCCCGAGCACGTGTGGATCGACAACGGCAAGGACTTTGCTTCGGCCTCGCTCAGCGGATCGACCAAGGCCCAGCGCCGGAAGATGGCGCCAGAAGCTCGCGCCGAACATGAGGCCCAGAGCACGGCCCTGTTCTCGATGCTCAACGTGCGCGTTCACTTCGCCAGAGCCTACAACCACAACGGCAAGGCACGCATCGAGCGCGGCTTCAGCTTCATTCACCAGGACTTCGACCGCGAGTTCGCCAGCTGGTGCGGCAGCGACGAGGGCGACCGCCCCGATGTGGACTTCTACCGCGCGGCGGTCCAGGACGTCATGGCCCTGCCCACGATCGAGCAGGCCCGCGAGGCGTTTGGCCAGTGGT
Organism: uncultured Phycisphaeraceae bacterium; assembly: GCA_964533405.1. Taxonomy (GTDB): domain Bacteria; phylum Planctomycetota; class Phycisphaerae; order Phycisphaerales; family UBA1924; genus JACKHA01. The sequence goes on from CAZHKB010000071.1 coordinate 4,009, forward strand.
CCGCGTGGTTCAACGCGCGGAGCGAGCACGCGATCCAAGACATGGTCGTGCGAGACGGCGGCGCGCCCCGCCGACTCAGCCCGGTCGAGTTCTACGAGCGGTTCCTCCCCGCCCGGCGCGTGGTCCAGCGCGAGACGCTGGACCTGCTCCGCATGCCGTTCGAGTCGCAGCCCAGGGCTGTGACCAAGCGCGGCGTGGGCGTCTCGATCGACGGCAAACTCTTCCACTTCGGGGGCGGGCATCCGGCGGTCGCGCACCTGGTGGGCACGGACGCGCGAGTCTACGTCTCCTACGACGATCGCAACCGACGCGAGGTGACGATCTACGACACCTCGTTCCGCCGGCTCTGCGTCGCGCCGATGAACGGTGCGTTCGGCGGCGCGGAAGCTCCGACCGAGGCGTTCCGGGAGGCGATCCGCCGCCAGCGGCAGGCCAGGTCGCACGCCAGGGCGCGCCCGTCGCTGCTCGACAGCGTGCTGCGCACTGAGGAGCTCGCCGCCAAGATCGCCCGCGAAGCCGACGTGGCCCGGACCCGCGAGCGATTGCGCGAGGCCGGGCATCAGGAGGCTGCGGCCTCAGCCAACGTCAGGCTCATGGGCACGCCCATCGACCACGCCGCCCGCGTCGCGAGCGCACGCAAGGCGGTGGGCAGCGAGCACGACGCCGTGTCGCTGGTGTCGATGGTGTCGATGGTGTCGATGGTGTCGCGTGGCCTGCGCTCGGGCCAGGACGATCCCGAGTACGGCGACGTGCTGCTCGGCATCGCCGCCGACGCCCGCCCCTGTAACGGGCCTGCAAACGGTCCGTACAGGCCGTTTGCGGACGAGGAATACGAGATCTCCATCGCGCCCCAGAGCCGGGACGAGGCCGCCGCGATGGAGGTCGAGCTGGTGAGCCAAACCCCGGAGGAGGACGACGGGTACGACGTCCTCGCCTCGCTCGGAGACCACAGGTGAGCGAGTCAAGGCGTGACATTTTGAACGAGATCGCGCAGGACGCGCGGTATCTGCGGAGGGCAAGGATGCTGCCAACCGATCGATCGCTCAAGCCCGATGAGATTGCTCAGGTCGCCCGGGACTTCAAGAGCTGGCTGAAGCAGACGCGGCGATCCAACGCGCGTGTGTCCAAGGCCCTGGGCGAGGGGTTCTCGGAATCGACCCTTAGCCAGTTCACCAACGGCCTCTTCAAGGGCGACATGGAGAAAGTCGCGCGCGGTGTCAACGAGTACATGGAGCGCGAGACGCGGACCGAGCAAGTCCAGCGGCCGGCCGGGTGGGTGGCGACCGAGGCCGCCAACCGGATGCTCGCGGTGGTCCGCGCCACGGTCAACGGCCGTGGCATGGGTTTGATCGTCGGGCCAGCTGGCGTCGGCAAGTCGATGGTGCTGGAGGCGGTGAAGCGCGAGTACACCGGCAGCGTGCTGATCCGCGTGATGCAGTCGGAGCGGCGCTGCACAGGGTTGGTCAGCTCAGTGGCCCGCATCCTCGGCGTGCCAGCCCGCTCGACGATCTCCATCACGCATCGCTTGGTCGTCGATGCACTGAGGGGATCGGGCAAGCCGATCTTCATCGACGAGGCGCACAAACTGATGCACGATGCGCTCGAAGCGCTGCGTGACATCCACGACGAGGCCGGCGTGCCCATCGTCCTATGCGGCACCGTCGACGTAAAGAAACGCGTGCAGGACACTGACGCCAACTTCGGCCAGTTCTCCAGCCGGATCATCGCTCGCGTCGACATCGCCGAGCCGGTGCTGACTCCGCGCTTCGGCCCCAAGGGCCGAAGCCAGGACGAGGTCCCGATGCTTTTCTCAGTCGAGGAGGTCCGCCAGCTGTTCTCGCAGGGCCAGATGCGGCTGACCGACGAGGCGCTCGACCTGCTGACCGACTGCGCCAACGCGCTCGGCCACGGGTGCCTCAGGCTGGTCGTGAAGATGGTCGAGATCGCGTCCATGAACGGCAAGGCGATCGCGGCCAAGACCATCGAGCGTGGCCTGCTGATGGCGGTGCTCAAGCAGATGCACGGCGAGGCGTACACGGAGCTGATCGCGGAGCGGTCGCGCCAACTCGGCGGCGCGCGTGTGGCAATGTCTGCTTGAGAGGAGTTCCCGATGCCCTGGACCGAGAAGCAACGCCACTTCTTCCTTATGGCCGCCCGGGCCGCGGGCTGGAACGAGAACCAGCGGTACATCGCCATGCGGCACTGCGGGTGCCAGCTCAAGGCCGGCACTCCCAGCGTCACGCACCGGGCCAACGACCAGGCCGCGTTCGAGCGGTGCATGGCGCTGGCCGAGGCCCACGCGGGCCAGCAGGGCACGACCGTGCCCAAGCCGGGCAAGTATCGCTCGTGGCGTGAGGCCGAAGTCCACCAAGGCGATCGGCTGCGCGACCTGGCCGTGCGCATCGCCAACGAAGCCGAGCGCCTGCTCCCAAGGCGGTTCCCGAGCGCCATCACCGTGCCACCGACTCAACCCCATGTGTCCGACAACGACGCGCAAGGCCTAAGCCCCCTGCTCATCGAGACTGTCTCGCACGTCTGTGGCAACGACGATCGCGAGTGCCTTTCGCTTGACGGTTCCCCGTGCTTTGAGACTCTCGACGCAGGCCAGCTCTACCGCGTCGTCGAATCACTGAAGGCCCATGTGGGCCGCGTCCTGGGCGAGCACGGCATAAAGCCGCGCACGTTCACATGCCCGGCTTCGGCCCGCGGCCGCCTCCGAAAGGACAATCCATGATGCTCTACGTCTCTGCCGATGGCGACGACCGCAATGCCGGGACGCTCGAGCAGCCGATGCGCCAGCCCGAGGCGGCCCGGCGCAAGCTCCGCGCGGGCGACATGCTCCGCCTCCAGCGCGGCGGGATCTACCAGCCCTTCGCGCTGGCGTGCGAGTGCATCGTTGACGTTTACGGGACCGGCTTCGGCCACGCGATCATTGAGGCTGGCCAGAGTGCCACCGGCCTGCGCATCCGCACGACGGGCGCAGTCCGGATCTACGGCCTTGAGATCATCGCGCCCAAGGGCAGCGGCGCAGCGGGTGTCTCCTTTGTCGAGCCGCTGCCCCCAAACATCTCTCTTGCCCAATGCCGGATCACCGGGTTCAAGGACAACCTGAACCTGGTGCAGACCAGCGACCGCGGCACGCGCCCCGGCAAGGTTGTCCTGAACGGCTGCTGCGTGGCGGACTCGACCTCGATGGTCGGCGGCAACTCCCAGGGCATTCACGCCGACTTCAGTGGCGTGCTGGCGATCCGTGAATGCGTGATCGACCACAACGGTCACGTCCCCGCCGACAGCGTGCGCAACCACAATATTTACGCCCAGCCGCGGTGCCGGGTGGAAATCTCCTCGTCGATCGTCTCCAACCCCGAGAGCCACGGCATGCAGGCCCGGGGCGGGTGCCACGCGCACCGCGTGCTGTTCTTCCATTGTCCGCTGCCCATCAGCGTCTCGCGCCGAGCGTCAGTCGTCTCGGAGTGCGGCATCCTCGACGCCTGCGACATCGGCGCGCAGGACCGCGCCATGGCGATCGAGGTGCATCCGGTTCTGGAGTCGCCGGCCGCCGAGACGCGCGGGATCGAGATCCTCGGCAACGTGATGGCCTGCTCCGATCCAGGGCAACGTTGCATGGTGCTGATCAAGCACTCGGACTACGGCGGTCGCTTCGAGGTGCTGGTGCGGGCCAACGTGGGCCACCAGGCCGGGCCGCTGGCCGTGCTGCACCGGGCCACGCTTGGGCACGCAAGCCTGGCGGGCGCGAGGATCGTCATCGAATCCAACGACAACGACGAGGCCCACGCCGTGCCCGGCCTGCCCCCGCCGCCGGAGGGCGGCGAGAACCAGGTGCTCGTGCGCCTGGTCGATCCCGCCGCGATCGAGGCGATCCGCGTGCTGACGCGGCGAGCGATCGCCCACGCCCGCACGCGGGGCGCGAGCTCCGGCGAGACGTTCCCCCGTGGCTGCTGGCCCGACCTGCTCATCGCATCGCTGAGGTCGGCGATACGCCAGGCCCCTTCAAAAGGCGATCGTCTTCAAACGGAGATCGTCGAGGCCTGAACCACCGGCGCGCGGCCAGGACGGCCCGCGTCACTCCCGCCCACCCGCTGCAAGGACGCACATGCCACGCACACACCAGCTCGACTTCGGTCACGCCCGCGCCCAGGCACGACGCCCGCGACTCCTCACGTTCACGCAGCGCGCTTCCGAGCACCGGGGTACGCTCCTTGAGGTCGGTCGCCGGACCGAGAGCGCGAACCCGGCGCGGGCCGAGGCGCTCGACTCGCTCAAGGCGTCGCTGGTCCGCTTCATCGGGCTGCTGCGGATCGACCAGCGGTTTCAGGCCGCTGACTTTTCTCGCTGGCTGGAGGAGACGGGCGGCCGCCCCGACGTGCGGATGCTCGCCCCGCAGGCGCTGGGCGGTCTGATTCTTCGCATGCGGCACTGCGGTCTGATCCGCCGCGCGGGCTTCGCGATGACCGGCAACTACGGCGGTGCCAAGTCATCGATGCGTCCGGTGTATCGCGTCACGCACCGCGACTTCGCCCGCCTCGACTGGCCGGGCGCGTTGAAGGGAGCCGCGGCGTGAAGCGCAGCACGATCAATGCCGACAAGCTCGGACGCCGCTGCCTGGCGCTGGATCTCGGCGCTCTGCCGGACGAGGGCCACCACCGCGCTCTCACGCGGTGGTCGATCGCCTCTCGTGACCTGCTCGCGCAAGCGTGCGTGCTCTTCCCTTCTGTGGAGGTATCAATATGAACTCGGAAACCCTCATCATCGGCGACACCTGGAGCGACTTCGGGCCTTTCGGCGTGACCTGGTCGCTCGTCCAGGACGGCGCGCCGTACCAGTGGCCAAATGGCACGACCGCCGTGCTCCTGGTCTACACGGCTCAGGGCGACGATCTCCTGGAGCTCTCAACCGCCACCAACCCGCCGCAGCTGGTGATCGACGGGTCGACGATCTCCCCCGACGTGCTCGCGGGCACGACCGCCGAGCTGGCGGCTGGCACCCACTACTACGACCTTCGGGTCACGCTGCCCGATGGAGACGTCATCACAGTCGTGCACGAACGCCGGATCACCATCAGGCTGAGCCCATTCGCGTGAACACCACCATCGTCACTCGCGGCAACGGCGTTTCGTCGGTCGTCCGCACCGGCTCCTCGGTGGTGGTCCAGACTCGCGGTCTGCCCGGCCCAGTCGGCCCGACTGGCGGCGCTGGCGCCACCGGCCCGGCCGGCGATCGCCGGCTGTACACCACCGCCGAATTCGCCGGAGACGACCAGGCCAGGCTCGAAGCGGCCTTCGAGGCCGTCGCCAACGACCTCGCGGACGGCAGCCCCGCGGGCAGCGTCGGCGTGGGCATCGTCGCGGGCCAAACCATCTACCTGGAAGAGCCGATCATCACGCCGGCGATGAAGGGTGGCGGTCTGTATGGCCCTGGCGGAATGTGGACCTACGGCGGCGGGCACGAGGGGGAAATGTTCGATGGGTGGCTGCGCGCTGCCGCGTCCTTCACCGGGGCCGCGCTGCTGCACGTGCGCGACTGGCTGAACGGCGTCATTCAGGGCGTCAACTTCCGCTACGACGCCCTGGACACCGCGCCCACCCACAACACCGGCATCGGCACGGAGTCGACGATCGGTCGCGGCACGGCTGGGCTGCGCGTATCCGACTGCACGTTCTGGCGCTGCTCGCGTCCGATCTGGATGGGGCAGTTTACGGCGTCTCCCTTGCTGGACTCCGACAGCAGCTTCCATCGCCTGACGTGGACTGAGTGTTCTGGCGGCCTGACCTTTGGCCATCAACAGTCGGTGAATCACGTCATCCGCGAGTGCTGGGCCAACCTGGGCGGCGACGCCGTCGAGATCGTGCACGGCGGCAACGTGCTGATCGAGCAGCTCAATACCTATCTTCAGCAGCGCCTTCTCCGCGTCCACAACATCGCCAGCAACGGCGGGCCGGTCCGCGTCCGCAACTGCCGCTTTGATGGCGCCATGCAGACCCAGCTGTGCCGAATGGAAGCGACGGTCAACGGCAGCGGCAGCTTCACCTTCGAGGACATCCTCGACCTCTGGGATGGGTCCAGCGTGGACACAGACGATCCGGCCGTCGTCTCTCGATCACGCCAGGTCGTGCGGTTGATCAACTGCGACCTCTCACGCCTGCCCGAGACCGGCGGCGGCGGCCAGCTCCGAAACCGCCTGGTGAGCGTGCTCAACGGCGACAACTCCGACCGTGGCAAAGTCACATTGATCAACTGCGTGCTCGGGCACGCGACGCTGGCCAACAACCTTGGCGCGATGGACACCGGCCACACCGTGCTCACGCGCGACTGCAACGTACATGGCGGGGCCAGCGGCCAGGCGATCGTCGACGTGGCGGATGCCACGTACACCGGTGGTGGGTGACTGTCACCATGAACCTCTTTGACGACACCACCATCGGACGCCGTGCAAGAGCCGTGCCCACGCACGGGCCTATGCGTCACTTCGTTCGCTGGAGCCCGAGTGAGCGGCTCGCGTTCCTGCCGGACGGCGCTCTCGGCGTGGCGCTTGGCGTGGAGGCCACGCGCGAGCGCTGCCGGGAGTGCAAGGGCTGGATCGTCCATGCCGACCACTCGGCTTGGCAGGATCCGGCGAAGCGGTTCCGCAGCGAGGTGACGCCACACTGGTGCTGCCTGCGTGAGGCAAAGGCGGTGCCGCGATGACCACCACCCTCCTCATGCCACGCGAGTTGGACGACCAAGTTATCGTCGCTTGGGGCAGGCAACCTTGCGCGAGCGGCGCGGTGGTGCGATACTGGAAGTCGCGCGAGCTCACGCCGCGCGGTATAAAGGCCTACAACTCGCGCGAGACGGCCATCGCGCGGTGGCGGGCCGAGGCCCACGCCGCGGCCGCTGGCCTGGCCCCGATGGTTCTCTCCCCGGTGCGG
>CAZHKB010000072.1:0-10808 GCA_964533405.1 uncultured Phycisphaeraceae bacterium
CCCCCACCGCCTTTGTTCTCGACCCTGGCTCGGTTCTCTGGTTTGGCCCGGGTCCGACGGGTCGGAATCTGACGCTGTAGACAACCCGCTCCACCCCTCCCCTCCCACTTCCACCACACGCCAAACCCTTATCACGCCGACACTTCCTACAGTCCTGCCTCGCTCACGCATGACCTCCACCCCTGCCCAACCCGCCACGCCCAAACCATCGCCGCCGCGATCGCTCCGCGCCCGGCTGATCCGAATCCTGACGGGTGTGGCTGTGGGACTCGCCCTGCTACTGGGCGTGATCACCCTCCTGACCCGGACTCCCCTCTGCAAGGTCTGGCTCCTGCCCGCCATCGGCTCGGCCATGGGGGTCAAGGTGGAGGCTCGCACCGCCACCGTCCTGGGCAGCGGCACGGTTGTCCTCGAAGACGCGGTGTTCATCCTCCCGGGGATCGACGGCCCGGCCTCCCGGTTCCTGGAGATCCGCCGACTCGAGGTCGACCCGGACATCGGACGCCCCGGCATCCCCATCTCTCGGATGCGGGTGGATGGCGCCGTGTTTCGCGTCAGCCAGGCAACCGACTCCGAGCAGGTCAACGTCCAGTTGTGGAACCTGCCCGGCACCGGCGGGACCGGGACCGGCACCGGCGCCCGACCACGCCCGCCTCGCGTCGACCTGCGAAGCGCCTCCATCGAACTCGGGGAGCACGGGCCCGGGACCGGCACCGAGGGCTTCCGCGTTCTCAAACGCATCAATGTCCGCGGCTCGGTCGTGCCGACGAATGACTCCACCGGTTCCTGGGCCATCGACCTCCACGAGACGGACCCCCGTAACCCGTCCCGCGCTCTGGCGAGCGGCATCGCGGTGGGTGGGCGCATCGACGACGCGGGCGTCCACCTGGCCATGACCCAGGCCTCGCTGGCCGACTGGCCCGCGTCGGCGGTGCCCAGCCGCCACCGGCGGGTGTTCGAGATGCTGAACATTGAGGGCGAGATCACCCGCACGTTCCTGGAGGTTCCTTGGGAGGGTGAGGTGGCCGCCGGCATCGTGCTCGAAAACGTGGCGATGACCCTGCCCTTCGAGCGGCAGCTGGACGAGCGCGTCGAGACCCTGCCCGAGCACCAGCGCGAGGACACGGCCCAGGGCGTCCGCCTGCAACGCTCCGGCGGCACGGTCGCCTTCATCGGCTCGGGTGTGCGGGCCACGCTCGACGGCTGGATCGAGGACTTCCCGTTCGGCGTCATGCTTGATTACCAGGGCTTGTCGGCCACCAGCGCGTTCCGCTGCGAGCTCTCGTCCGAGGACTTCCGCCTGAGCGACGAGCCGGTGCTCATGCCCTTCCTGCCGCACTCCGTCTGGGAGCGTCTGGCCGACTTCCGCGACCCGACGGGCCTGGTGGACACGCGGGTCTTGATCGAGCGGGGCGAGCCGGTGGACGGCGTGGAGGCCGCGACGCGGTTCTCGGGCACCATGCAGTTCCGTGAGGGACGGGCCGCGTACAAGTCGTTCCCCTACTTCTTCGAGCAGATGGAGGCCGACGTCTCGTTCAACGAGGACGAGGTTCGGATTGAGCGGATCGTGGGCGTGTCGCCCTCGGGCGCGCGACTGGCGGCCAGCGGGCACGTCTCGCCGCTTGGCGACGACGCGGAGGTCGTCGTCCGCGTGACGGTCACCGGCGCGCCCATCGATCCGGTCCTGATCGAGGCCCTGGGACCCAAGCAGGCTCCGCTGATCGACTCGATCTTCAGCCCGGCCCGGTTCGAGCAGCTCGAAGCCGCCGGGCTGGTCATCTCGCCGCGGCGTCGGGATGAGCTGCTCTCGCAGCGCGAGGCCCACCAGCGGCAACTGGCGGAACTGAGCACGGTTTCAGGAGCGGGTGCCCGCGAGCAGGCCCGCGCCGTCCGGGCCGCTTCGGCCGCCGCCGACCGCGCGCTGCGGGCTCCCGTCTTCAACCCCGGCGGGCTGATCGACATCACCGTGGTGGTCCGCCGGTATCCGGGGCCTGACAACATCTGGGACAACACGATCGACGTGCAACTGGCCCGGGCCGGCATCCTGCCCGCACACTTCCCCGTGCCCATCGAGGCGACCAACGTCCACTTCACGATCGTCGAGCGCCACCTCACGCTCGTGGCCGGCGACTTCCGCCCGCTCCCCGGCGGCACCGCCACCGTCAGCGTCGAGGCCATGGTCCCGGGCGATAAGCCGGGCCAGGAGAACTTTGACCCAAACATCTCACTCTCGGCCCGCGGCGTGCCGCTGGACCGCTTGGTCCTGCACGCCATCGGGCACGCGGGCGACCCCAAGGACCAGGCCCACGACACGGGCGCCAACTGGCTCGATCCGATGCAGTCGGCCAGCGTCGTGGGCACGATCGACGCGGATGTGACGGTGCTGCGTCGCCCCGGCGCCGATCTTGGCTTCGACGTGGCGGCCACGTTTGATGCGCTCCGGGCCGCCCCGCCCGCGAAGCCCGACCTGCCCGGCACCATCGCCCTGCAGGCCAGCCGGGGCCGGGTTCTGTGCAACGAGAACGAGGTCACGATCGCGTTCGACGCCCAGGCGATCTCGCAGGACGCCCGTGGCGCGGTGGCCCGTCCCGCCGGCGAGTTCCAGGTCACCGCCCGCACCGCGTTGCGACCGGATGCCCAGGGCCGCAAGCCCTTCGTCGTCACCACGCAGGGGCACGATGTGCTGCTGGGTGCCGCGATCGAGCGCATCGTGGGCCTTGTCGCCCCGGAGGCCGAGACCGCACTGGCCGACCTTCGCGCCAGGTATGCCCCTGGCGGCACAGTGCGGGGCTCGGTCGAGGTCACCGGCTCGCTTGGTGACCCCACGCCCCAGGTCGCGGTCGCCATCGCTGACCCCCGCGACTTCGAGTTCGATCTTGAGCCCGGACGGGTTGGCTTCTCCGGCGGCCAAGGGTGGCTGCGCTTCACGCTCCCCGCGCCCGGACGCCCGGGCGAACTGATCGCCGACGCGTTCGAGAGTCAGATCACGCTGGCGGGTCAGCCGCAGGGGCGGCTCGAAGTCTCGGGGCGGGTGGAGTTGCTGCCTGATCCGAACGCCGTGCGGCGGAGCGTTGCCACCCTCATCGCCACCGCCGAGTCACCCGGACCCGGCGAGTCGCCCGACGCCGCCGCGCCGACGGTCCCGGTCGAGAGTCCCGCGCCGACGACGCCCCCCGCCCCGACGCTTCTGACGGGCGCGATCGACCTGACCATCGCGGTGCGGGATGCGTCGATGGACTCCGCGCTCACGTGGGCCGCGATCGAGGCCTTCGCCCCCGACCGCGGCGCGGACCTCCTGCCTTACGACCTGGCCGGTGTGTTCGACGCCGACATGACCACGCGCCGAGCGACCCAGCAGGGCGAGATGGCATTCGACGGCGTCTTTCGCCCCCGTACGCTCGCGCTCAACTGGGCGGGGCAGCGCCTGTCGTTCGCCGACGTTCGGGGCCAGGTGCGCCTGGACGCGCACGCCGGTCAGGCCGAGAGCATTCGGGCCGTGGGTCCCGAACTGTCGCTTGTCGGCGACGCGAGCTGGGGGCGCGCGCCCGACGGCCAGATCGTTCTCGACGCGACCTACACCGCGGACGCCCCCGGCATCACTCCCGCGGTCCGCACGATCCTGCCCCCGGCCCTGCTCACCTCGCTCGAGGAGATGCTGGTCAAGGTCGATGGCCCGCTCTCGGTCAGCCAGGGCGTGCTGCACGCCACGTTCCCCGCGCCCCCGGCGCCCGACCCGGCCAACCCGCAGCGGGGCGTGCGACCGCCCGCGACCATCCACGCCAGTGGCGCGGTCCATGTCGCCAACGTCTCGGCACTCATCGGCATGCCGATCGAGCAAGCGCGCGGCACGGTCTGGTTCGACGCCACCGCCGCCCCGGACGCGCCGCCGTCGTACACGCTGAACATCGTGGCAGACTCGCTCCGAGCCGCCGGTCTGTTCCTGACCAACCTCAAGGCCCGCGTGACGTCGGGCCAACGCGAGGGCGAGGTGCTGGTGCCGCTGATCGAGGCCGACGCCTACGGCGGGCGCCTGGCGGGCAGCGGGCACATGACCCCAGCCGCGCGCCAGACCACGGACCTCAAGTACGACCTCTCGCTGCAGGCCTCGGGCATCCGGTTCGCCTCGCTGCTTGAGGACCCGGGGCGGGTGCCCACCGGTGCCCACACGGAGCCAACCGCGCCGACTCCAGACATCGCGGGCCTCACGCCGCCCCCCTCGACCGAACCCGCCGACGCCTCGCGCGGCCTGCTGGCGGCCGACGTGACGCTGGGCGGCGTGGTCGGGCGCAACGCCACCCGTCGAGGCCAGGGCTCGGTCCAGATCGGCGGTGGGCCCGTGATGTCGCTGCCCCTGCTGATGCCGATCATTAACGTCGCCAACCTGCAACTGCCCGCCACCACGCCGCTCGACGTGGCGTTCGCCGAGTTTTATGTCCAGGGCGACACCGTCACCTTCGAGGAACTCTCGGCGTTCACGCGCAGCGTTGAGATCTGGGGCTACGGCACGCTCAACTGGGTGAGCATGGGCCTGGACATGCGCTTCAACACACGTTCCACCTCGCCCATACCCGTTGTCAGCGAACTCCTCGAAAGCGTGCGCAACGAGCTGGTCTCGACGCGCGTCCGCGGGACGGTTGACGAGCCTGACATCGGCACCATCCAGTTCCAGGGCACGCGGCGCGTGCTCGACACGCTGCTGGGCGACGGTCCCGATGAGCAGTCGCGCCGCCTGACGGAGATCGGCGAGCGCGCCAGGCTGAACCGCAGCCGGGCCCTGCGGGCCGGCGAGCGCCTTCGGTGGCTGGTCGAGTCCCAGGTCGAGGGGCGGGCGCCCGGGCCTTGAGGGTGGTCCGCATGAGCCCCGCGGTGCGAGCCCGGGGATTGACCACCGACGACGCTCCCGATCGACGACGCAAGCCCCGAGCCTGCGCCCGAGGCCCGTTCCACGCTCCAGTCGCCAGGCGTCCAACGATTCCCGATGCCCGCCCCCACCATCACCCGCGCCGCCGCCGCCGACCTGGACGACCTTGTCCCCATGTTCGGCGTGTATCGCGAGTTCTATGGGCGGGATGCCGAGCCGCTCGTCGAGCGCCAGTACCTTCACGAGCGGCTTGATCGCGACCAAGCCGTCATCTTCATCGCCCGTGTTGGCGACCCGTCCCGTCCTGCCGGGTTCACGCTGCTGTACCCGACGTTCGCTTCGGTGAGCCTGCGTGCGGCGTGGATTTTGAACGACCTGTACGTCGCCCCGGAGTTCCGGCGTGGGGGCGTGGGGCAGGCCCTGATGGAAGCCGCCACCGCGTTCGCACGCTCGACCGGGGCGGTGCGGATCGAGCTGCGGACGCAGCACACGAACGCCGCGGGTCAGCGCCTGTACGCGGCGATGGGGTGGAAACTTGATGAGCAGTTCAGACGATACTCGCTGACGCTCTGACGGAGCCGCGACCGTAAGGTCGCGGTGGACCCTGCCCATCGGCGATCAGCCGGATCTCCGCGTGCTCACCCACACACGGCTCGGAAAGCGCAACGCCGCCGCAGCTTGGCCGCGGCGGCGCTCGATCGATTCGAGTCCGGACTTTCGGTTTAGGCCGCCAGGCGCCAGGCGCGGGTGGTCGTGTTCGCGGTGGTGCGGCGGGCGGTGGTGGTCGCCGTGCGACGCGCGGTGGTCCGGCGAGCCGTGGTCCGCTTGGCGGTCGTGCGGCGAGCGGTGGACTTGCGGGCCGTGGTCTTCCGGGGCGTCGTGCGACGGGCGGTGGCCTTGCGGGCGCCGGTGCGGCGAGCGGCGGTCTTGCGGGCCGTGGTCTTCCGGGCCGTCGTGCGGCGGGCGGTTGTCTTGCGAGCGCCGGGGCGACGGGCGGCGGTCTTGCGGGCGGTGGCTTTGCGGGCCGTGGTCTTGCGAGCGGTGGTCCGCTTGGCGGCCGGACGGCGGGTGGCCGAGCGGCGGGTGCGGGTGCTGCTGCTGCGATTCGAGGTCGAGGGCATCTTCGTTGCTCCTGCGGGGCGACCGACGGTCGCCTCGGCGGCATTGGCTGGCCCGGGAGCATCCATGCACCCGAGCCGTTGAATCGGACGGACGGCCAAGAGCCGCGACGGTCCTCCATGACCGCCCCCGCAGAGCTGCGAGCCGCACGGTCCTTCGTCACGACGGGGGGGATTCGTGAGGATTTCGCGCGGAATAGCTTGCGCGGCATAACGAGATGAGGTCCACGCGCAGGTTTGGCCTCGACGCAGAGCCTCACGACGACAATCGCCCCGGGGGCGCTCCGTGGTGCGGCTCCGACCGGCCAACGATCAGCCGTCCCCCCGAGGGACCGATTGAAAGGCCCGAGTGCCCAGCCCACCAACAACTCCGGCATCACCTTGGTCGCCCGACTCCTGGCGCGCGTTCCCCGCCGTCCACATGCCGGCCTATCCCGATCCGCGGAACGTTGACGCCGCGGTCGGCGAGCTGTCCTCGCTCCCGCCGCTGGTCACGTCCTGGGAGATCGCGCGGCTCAAAGCCCTGATCGCCTCGGCCCAGCGCGGCGAGCGGTTCCTGCTCCAGGGTGGCGACTGCGCCGAGAGCCTGGCCGACTGCACCCCCAGCGCCATCGCCGCCAAACTCAAGATCCTCCTCCAGATGTCGCTCGTGCTGGTCCACGGCATCCGCAAGCCCGTCATCCGCGTCGGACGCTTCGCCGGGCAGTATGCCAAGCCACGCAGCAGCCCGACCGAGACGCGGGCAGTGAACGGACAATCCGTCACTCTGCCTTCGTACTTCGGCGACCAGGTGAATCGCGCCGAGTTCACCCTCGCCGCACGCACGCCCGACCCGGCGCTGATGGTCAAGACGTACCAGCACGCGGCCCTGACCCTCAACTTCATCCGCTCGCTGGTTGATGCCGGCTTCGCCGACCTGCACCACCCCGAGTACTGGGACCTCTCTTTCTTCGCCCACGCCAGCCTCTCGCCCGAGCGCCGCCAGCAGTACGAGTCGATGACGCGGACGCTGGCCGACGCGCTCAAGTTCATGGAGGCGCTCGGCGAGAAGACGGTGGACGACCTGCAGCGGGTCGACTTCTTCACAAGCCACGAGGGGCTGAACCTGCTGGCCGAGCAGGCGGCCACGCGCACCGTGCCGCGACGGGCCGGGTGGTGGAACCTCTCGACGCACCTGCCTTGGCTCGGCGAACGCACGCGAGCCATGGGCGGGTCGCATGTCGAGTACTTCCGCGGGGTCCAGAACCCGATCGGGATCAAACTCGGCGCCAGCGCGACCCCGGCGGAGGTCATCGACCTCGTGCGCGTGCTGAACCCCGCGCGCGAGGCGGGCAAGATCGTGCTCATCACGCGGTTCGGCGCGGGCAAGGCAAAGGCGGGGCTGCCGGGCTTGATCGCGGGCGTCAAGGCCGCGAGCGATGTGCCGGGCGATGCCGGCATCGGCCCGGTCCTGTGGATCAGCGACCCGATGCACGGCAACGGACACACAACCCCGTCGGGCGTGAAGACCCGCTCGTTCGACGCGATCCTGGCGGAACTCAACCAGACCATCGACGCCCACGCCGCCAGCGGAACTCACATGGGCGGCGTTCACTTTGAACTCACCGGCGAGGACGTGACCGAGTGCATCGGCGGAGCCAGTGGCGTGACGGAAGACACGCTGCACGTCAACTACGCCTCGGTGTGCGATCCCCGCCTGAACTATGCCCAGGCGCTCGAGCTGGCGTTCCTGGTGTCGGGGAGGTTGGCGGGGGGACGATGACCCACGTCGCCGCGTTGCACCAGCAGGGGTAGCGGGCCTCGGGCCCGCGCGAGGCCGGAGACTCCTCAGCCCTGCCCCGCAACGACCCGGGCTCTCACTTCGCTTCGGAGCGACTCGCGCGCGCTCTCCGGCAGAAGTGGGAACGCCCACGTCCGATCGAACACGATCGCGCTCAGATCAGCGTGCAATGCGACCTCCGCGGCCCGCCCCTCGAGCCCGGCCAGTTCCGCCGCGCGCGATCGCCGCTGCTCCGCCAGCCACTCGTGCATGGCGCGGAACAGGCGGGAACGTTCCGGACCCGACGCGCGCCGGATCGCCGACGCCATCTCGCGCTTGCGTGCGATCGCTTCGCCAGAGGCCGGATTGTGCCTCGCGTGATGGGCCGCCCACCGCGCCCTTGCCACCAACTCCGGCGTCGGCGGCGGGTCCTCGACCAGCGGCATGAGCCGCGTCGCCGATACAACCACCGCCCGCGCCAGATCCCGCCCGCCCAGCCAGGTGGCCAGCCACTCCTCCATCACCGGGTCATAGTGCCCGCCACCCAGGCCGTGAATGAAGAGGTCGCACCCACCCCACCGCAGCATTGCGGTCATGGTCAGCGCGCGGGGCGCGAGCACGCTCGAGCCCGCGACGGGCACACCCGAGTAGGCGCTCAGGTCCGCCTCATGCGCCGGCTCACGCGTGCCGCCCGCAGTAATCACCCACAACGGAAGTTCGGCCCCAGCCCGCGAGCTCGATCTCAGCGCCCGCAGCCGCGCCTCGGGATGCCTTGCGACGGCCTCGTTGTACCGCGCGACGCATCCGGCGGGATCGCGCCGCATCGTCTCGATGAACCGGGCAAAGAGGTCGGTGTGCGCCAGGGCGAGCGCGGAGACCAGAACTGGCGCTCGAGGCTCGTCCCGCGCCGATCCCGCCGGATTCCGATCGCTGCCACGCAGCAGGTCCAGCGCCGCACGGGTCACCTGCATCGCGCGAGACTCGGCGGCCGCGTGCCGATCCAGCGCGCCCGCGATCGCCGCCAGCCCCACCGCCGCCGCGGGCAGCACCCCCTGCTCGAGTTCCACCGGCCTCGCCCTGCCCGCGGCCTGTCGTCCGGTCACGAGCCCGCGGGGCTCGGCCGGCAACATCTCGACCGCAGCCCGGGCCAGCGGTGCCTGCCCGTCCGCCCCGCGCCGCCGCACCGGATACGCCACACGCCCCGCCTCGCCCACGTCCTGGTCCACCACCACCCACGCGCTGCCCGCCCCGAACCGCTCCGCCGCCGCCTCCAGCGCAAACACCTTGGCCGCGATCCCGGCGTGCCAGATCGCGCTCTGGTGCCCGCTCATCACGATGGGGCGATCGGTCGGCAGACCCAGCTGCCCGCGGAACGCCACGGCTTCGACCGCCACGGGCAACGGACGACATCGCCAGCCCGACGCCGGCGGATCAAACGTCACGGATTCGTGCTGCGCGAGCCAGTCGGGCACGACAGACGGTAGACGCCGAAGCACGCTGGAACCCAGATGAGCTCCGTCGTCGGATCCCAGATCACACCCACCCGAACCACCTCAGCAACGCCCGACTCGGCGCAATGATCTCCCCCGCGTGCCTCGCGTCGAACGCCGCGACCTCCGCCAGCGGCACCCACCGCACCCGGTCATACTCCCACGCCATCCCGCCGACGGGCGCCCCCGCGACAGCCCCAACATCCGCGCCGTCGCCAACCGCCTCCCCCACCACCCACGCCACACGCACCGGGAACACAATGTCGATGCTCCGCGCGTGCGGATCGGTGCACAGACACGCCGGATCGCTCGGCCCGATCGCGCCCGAGTTCTCGAGGCCGAGCTCTTCCTCCAGCTCGAGCATGACCTGATCCCACGCGTCACGCCCCGTCATCTCGCTCGGCGCGTCCGACGAGGCCCGGACCGGTGCATCCAGCCCGCCGGAGGGCGCCAGCTCCCACATGCCGCCATAGATCCTCGTTTGCGCGCCGCGCCGGGCGAGCATCACATGCTCGGCACCTCGGGCATCTTGCCCCAGGCACACGCCCGTCACCGACACCTGCAGCACCCCCGTGTCCACGATCGGATGCGCGACCAGTTCTCGGTACGACCCGCGTCGGCATCGGATGTGCCCGCCCGCGGCGTCAACCTCCACGGCGGACAGCATCGGGGCGTCGAACAGCCGCGGGTTGCGGGCCGCCTCGCGCGCCCACACCTCGTCCATTCGCTGCCGGGCAACAGGGTCGAGTCGGCGAGCGGGGGCGTCAAGAGAGATGCGCAGCGAACCCAGGCCGCAGCCGAGCCGCTCGATGGTGACGCCCGGGATGGAGTGGGGTTGCGAGCTGGTCATCGCTGTCCGGGCTTCTCACCTCAGAAAACTCTCCATCCCACTCTCGCTCACCAAGTCCCCCACCCCCATCGCCTCGGCCTCGCGCTTCATGCTCTCCTTCATCTTGTCGCGGGCCTTGGCCAGGGCCTGGTTGGTTGCATCGCGGATCAGGCTCTGGGCGTAGTCACGGGCGGAGTCCGACGCCGCCAGGCCCACCGCCAGCGCGGGTGTGAGCTCGACGTCCAAAATCGTCATGTCCCCGGCCGCGGTCACCCGCACCGCGCCGCCGCCAGCCTCGCCCACCACTCGCGTGCCCGCCAGCTCGCGCTTCACCCTGGCCGCCGCCTCCTGCACCTTGGCCTTGTTCTGCATCAGCCCGGCCAAAGCCCCCATCGACTTGAACTTGTCGAACATCGGCGCACTCCGTTTTCAAGAGGGTATGGGCGCGCGAACGCCACAACGACTCCCCGTGGAACGCGATGGGCGCGAAGTTCCGCGATGGCCGCGAAGCGAGCCCGGGCAACGGGTCGGTGGATCGTGACCCGTCCAGCGGCCCAGTCTTGACCGCCCCATCCTCAACCGCAGCGTCCTCGCCCCAAGCCCATCGCACACCCCTCGCGCCCATCGCCGAACTTCGCGCCCATCGTGGTGCTCCCGAACCACCGACCGTCTCCGCCCACGCCTGTTGTTCGGCCACCGATTCCCGGATAGGCTGCCCCCTTCCCCCTCGAGAAGCCCCCATGCCCTCTCC
>CAZHKB010000073.1:0-10740 GCA_964533405.1 uncultured Phycisphaeraceae bacterium
ACCCGCCCCTGCGTGAGCGCCACCACGCCGACGGCGACAAGCGCCGGCCCCACAAGCAGCAACGCGGTGTGTACAGGGTTCACGCCGAAATCTCCGCCATTCATCCGGTTGACGGGCCCGTCCTTGCTCCCCGCCCGCCCGTATCCTTACGGCGAACCGGCGGCGGAGTTGCAGGCCGGCCTTGCACGAACCGGGCTCACAGATCGCCAGATGACCGCCCAGCCCGCACGCGATCCCGTGGCTCTCATCACCGGTGCCGGGTCGGGCATTGGACGCGCCGCCGCCCTGATGCTGGCGCGCGAAGGGCACCGAGTCGCGCTCGTGGGGCGCGATCGGTCAAGGCTCGATCGCGTGGCGGCCGAGATCGGACATTCCAGCGTCTCCACCGCCCGCGCCGGCCTGTCAATGGTGGTCGTGGCCGACGTGGGCGAGGCCGACGCGTGCGCGGGCATGGTCGCCCAGGCCGTCCGTGCCTGGGGACGCCTGGACGTTGTCGTGAGCAACGCCGGATGGACGCCGCTGACCCCGATTCCCGAGATGGACGCGGCGACCGCCCGCCGAATCTTCGAGGTCAACGCGCTCGGCCCGGTGTGGACGACGATCGCCGCGTGCCGCCAGTTCGCGCTCCAATCCCCAACCGGACACCCCGGACGCTCGCCCTGCATCGTCAACGTCAGCAGCCGAGCCAGCACCGACCCGTTCGCGGGCCTGGGCGTGTATGGCTCGGCCAAGGCTGCGGTGAACACTCTGAGCCGGGCGATCGCCACGGAGTGCCCCGGCGTGCGATCATTCGCCGTCGCTCCCGGCGCGGTCGAGACGCCCTTGCTGCGCTCGCTGTTTCCGCGAGAGGAGCTGCCCCCGGAGCGATGCCTGCGGCCCGAGGATGTCGCGCGTGTGATCCTGGACTGCGTGCTGGGGGCGTATGACGGGCAGAATGGTGGGACGATCGTGTTGGAGAGTCCGTGAGCGGTTGGGGGCACCCGTCGGCCCTTCCCCCCTCCGTCAACGTCGCAGAGCCTGGTTGACACCTACCTCCCCCGAACGCGGGGAAGGAGGGCGTCACGGATAATCCTGCCTCGTCGGCCTGATCAGAATGTCCGACACATGCACATGCGGCGGCTGCGACGCGATGTATCCGACCGCGCGGGCGACGTCGGCGGGGTCGAGCATCGGGCCTAGGGCTTCGAGCCGACCCTTGAACCAGGCGGGGTCGTAGCCCGCGACCTGCTGGAACTCGGAGACCACGAAGCCGGGCTCGACGAGCGTGACGCGAACGCCGCGGCCCGCGACTTCGCGGCGCTGGCCCTCGGCCAGGCCGTGGACGCCGAACTTGGTGGAGCCGTACATCGAGGAGAAGGGCGAGACGTGGCGACCGACAACCGAGCCGATGGCGATGATGTCGTGGGGATGGTCGAGCCAGGAGGGTCGCCCGGCCACGTCCTTGAGCATGCGCTCGCCCGCCGAGCGCATGAGCCGAGCGGCCCCGAGCAGGTTGGTCCGCACCATCTCCTCCCACTGCCCGGGGTCGGAGGTCATCACCGAGCCGTTCAGCCCACGCCCGGCGTTGACGACCACCAGGTCGGCCTCGCGTCCGAAGGCAAGGCGGGCGGTGTCGAGCATGAGGTCGATGGTCGCCTGGTCGGCGCAGTCGCCGGCGGTGATGGCGGCGCGCCCGTGGCCGAAGCGCTGGTCGATGTCGCGGGCGACCTGAGCCAGACGCTCGCGCCGACGGGCGTTGATGACGACCCGGCAGCCGCGCGAAGCGAGTTCGAGAGCGGTCGCGTGCCCAACGCCGGAGGACGCGCCAGTCACGACCGCGATCCGGGTTGCCAAGTCTGTGCCGCGAGTGTCACCCATCGCCGTCCTCCTCCGGTGGCTCGGTCAGTTGCTCGCGCCACGGGGCGGCCTTGTCGCCGATGCCGCGCCCGGGCGTGCGTGCCTCCCATGCTTCGTACAGGTTGACAAGGCGCCTGATCGCCCGGGTCCGGCGTCCCTCGGAACCGGCGGGCGGGCGCATCGCGTTGATCGACCGCAGCAGACACGCCTCGCCCTCAGTCAGCAGCGCGTCGGCCGCGGCGGGGTCCGCCGACTCGAGCAGCCCCCGCTCGGCCAGCGCCTGGCCCAGGACGGCACGCGAGTCTTCGATGAGCCAGAAGTTGGGGTCGCGCGGGGTGTACGCGCTCTCGCGGATGTCGAGGCACTCGCGCAGGTTCCGCTCGGCGTCGACCAGACGGTCGGCTCCACCCACCTGCAGCAGCGTCTCGCCATAGGCCGCCAGGAACCCGCCGATGGGTCGGCTGCGCGGGGGAAAGTGGAAGCGGATGACGGGCTCGAACTCGCGCATCCAGGGCTCGGCCTGCACGAAGTCGCCGCGCTGGAACAGCGTCATCGCCACGATCTGCTGGGCGTTGAAGCGATAGTTGTCGTCGATCGGGAGCGACCGCTTGGCCAGGGTCGCCGCCTCGATCAACTCCGCCAGGCCGCCCAGGGGGTCCACGTTGCGCATGGCCCGCCCGAGCAGCGTCCTGGAGCTGATCGTGTACCGATGTTCGGAGCCTAACCGCTCCGCGCGAATCGCCACAGCCAGGCGAAGCGGCTCGACCGCCTCGTCCCGCCTTTCCGCATCAATCAGCATCTCGCCAAGCAGCGACCAGGCCAGGCCCACGACCACGGACCGATCGCCGGCCGACGCCTCCAGCTCCCGGATCGCCTCGCGGAGCAGACCCTCTCCCTCCTCGACCCTTCCGGTCTCGGCCACCACCATCCCCAGATTCAGCATGGTGTGGCCGACGTCTCTGTCCGGGCGGACGGCGATGCCCAGCCGCAGCTCCAGTGCGCGGCGATACAACTCTTCCGCGCGTTCGAAGTCCCGCTGGTCCGCCGCGTCGCCGGCCAGATTGGCGTACGACGTTGCCAGCGAGTCGGGCTTGTCGGGCTCGTGCTCCAGCCGCACCTCGAGCGCACGCTCGTGGTACTCCTGGGCCTCCTCCACACGGTCCAGGTAGTTCAGCACCACCCCAAGTGCGTCGATCGCATCGGCGTAGTTGCCCGGCCCGTGCTCGTCGGGCGTCGCCTCCATCACGTCCACCGCCCGACGCAGGTTCGCCTCGGCCCGTGCGAAGTCCGCCACGCGGATGAACAGCAGCCCGATCGTGTGACGGATCGCCGCCTCAAAGTCCGGCGGGAGCTCGCCCGCCCCGGCGTCCAGTTTGCGTTCGGCGTTCTCGACCATCTGGCGGACGGTGTAGCCCGGGGCCAGCGGGCCGTCGCTCTCCGAACCGAGCATGTCCTGCTGGATGAAGGTCGCCACGGCCGACGCGCGCCGGCGCTGGCTCTCGGCGACCCGCAGGGCATCCTGCGCCACCGCCGCCGCTTCCCGCTCGCGACGCGCGGACTCGACGGCCTCGCTCTGGGCCTTGAGCGCGTCGTCCTCGGCGATGCGGGCGGCGGACTCGGCGGCGCGGGCGACGCCCTCGGCCTGACGGGCCGACCCCGCCTCGCGCTCGGCGTCGGCCTGGGCGGCGGTGGCGACCAGCGCCGACGCCCGGGCGTCGGCCGCGCTCTGCTCGGCGCGCCGAGCCTCATCCGCGGCCCGAAGCAGCCCGGCGCCCAGGCCGACGATCCCCAGGATGATCGCCGCCCCGATCGCCACCGAGGCCGCGAACGCGCCCCTATTGCGGCGCACCCACTTGCTGAGCTGGTACGACGTGCTGGGGGGACGAGCCTCGACCGGCTTGTTGTCGAGGAATCGCTGGATGTCGGCGGCGAGCGCGGCCGACGTGTCGTACCGGCGCGAGCGGTCCTTGTCGATCGCACGCATCACGATCCAGTCCAGGTCGCCGCGCAGCGTGCCGGCGAGTTTCGCCGAGTCGGTCTTGCGCTTCTCGGCCAGCGGACCGGCGTCGTCGCCCAAGCGCGAGAGGCGCGTGGAGGGCCGCGGCGGCTCGTCCTCGCGGATCATCCGCGCCACCTGGTCGTACGACACGCTCCTGAGCCTGAGCGTGTCGAACGGCGTCACGCCGATCAGCAGCTCGTACAGCGTCGCACCCAGGCTGTAGATGTCGCTGCGGGTGTCCACGTCCTGCCCGCTGCCGGCCTGCTCGGGCGACATGTACTCGGGCGTGCCCAGCCACTGGGACGCCTCGGTGTGAACCGTCTTCTCGCTCAGGCGGGCTCCGCTGGCCTTGGCGATGCCGAAGTCGATGACCTTCGGCTCGGGGCCGGAGTCTCCCGAGACCACGAGCAGGTTGCTGGGCTTGATGTCGCGGTGGATCACGCCCTTGCCGTGCGCGTGCTGGACCGCCAGGCACACATCACGGAACAGGCCGAGGCGCTGGCGAAGGGTCAGGCTGTGCTGGTCGGCGTACGCGGTCAGCGGGATGCCCTTGACCAGTTCCATGACGAAGTAGGGCCGACCGCTGCTGGTCGCCCCCGCGTCGAACACCTTGGCGATCCCCGGATGGTCCATCATCGCCAGCGCCTGGCGCTCGGCCTCGAACCGCCCGATAATCTGCCTCGTGTCCATCCCCGCCTTGAGGATCTTGAGCGCCACGCGACGCCTGACCGGGAACTCCTGCTCGGCCAGGAAGACCCGCCCGAACCCGCCCTCGCCGAGCTCTTCCAGGATCTTGTAGTTCCCGATCACCGAGCCGGGACCCTCGAGCCCGTGCCCGACATCGATGGACTCGGCCGCCGCCGCCATCGCGCTTGCCAACGAGTTCGAGACGGGCGAGCGGGTCAGCAGCTCCGGGTGCTCGTCGGCCCAGAGCAGAGCCTCGACCGCGGCCCGCAACGTGACATCCCCCTCGCACGCCCCATCAAGGAACCGCAGGCGCTTGCCCTTGGGCATCTCGATCGCTTGGAGGAAGATGGTCTCGGTGGAGGGGTTCATGGGCGTGGAGGTTCGCGCAATCTTGACGATCGCCGACGAACATTGATTTGACGAACGAACCCCCGATTTGTAGCCTGGACGCCCGGCAAGCAGGCGGGGCGCACCGTCGCTCGCCGACGTGATTCTATGAGACTTGGGGGCACCGCGATGCAACAGGATTTTCGTCACCGGGCCCGCTCCGCCGTTCCGCACCTTCGCCGCGGGCTGGCCGGTGCGGGAGGCAGTCTCGGCGGTCGCCGTGATCGCCCTGTGCCTCACGCTCGCGTCGGTCGCCATGCCGCGCTTCCGGAGCGGCGCGCGGCTGCCCGAGTGCATCGACAACCAGCGCGAGATGTCCGCCGGGAGCGCGGCCTTCGCCCTCTCCAACAACGACCTGTTCGCGGGGCTCATGTGGCTCCGGGGCGATCAGTCCAGCCAGTGGGCGGACATTCGCACCCAAGCCAACCAGATCAGCCCCGGTCCCCACGCCGCGCAGGTCGTGGACTTCTTGCGACGCAGGGGGTTGGTGTCAATGCCCACCATCAGTTCATGGTTCTCCGACCACTGGTTCACCACCATCGCGTTAGTTGAGTTTCTCAACAAGGATCTCACCGATCCGTTCAACGTCTGCCCGAGCGACGCCCACCAACTCGCGTGGCGACTCGACCCCGCGGGATTCAACGCCGGCGCGTTCCTCCCGCTGCAGCCACCCGGTGGCGCGGGCAACGCACGCTGGCCCTACGCCTCGTCCTACATCGCCAGCGCGGCGGCGATCAACCCCCTGCGGAGCGATCCGGGCGTCAACCCCTCCTTGCGACTGGCCCAGGGGGATTCCCAGAGCCTTTTCAACGTGCCAGGCGGCAACCCCTCTCGGCCCGTCCCCGCTCTCGACCGTCGCGCACCCATCGGCGAAGGTCTCCCTGTTTGACCAGGCCGACTGGCACTTCGCCGCCACTCCCACCTATTTCGCGATCGCAGGCACCGCGCTTCCGGCCACCTTCTTTGACGGGGCCGTCCGTGTCGTCGAGAGCGACCGCGCCAATGTCCCGTGGCTTCCGCGTGCTCCTTCGTTCCCGGGTGCTGATTCCGACCAGTACTTTCCCAGTCCATGGAACCCGCAGGGCGGCATCAACCCGCCTCCACAGACCACCACCGTCACCGACCCCTTCTGCTTCACCCGCGACGGCCTGCGGGGGATCGACTTTCCGCCGCTGAGCCGGGTTCGCGGGGGCACCATCGCGCGATAGCGGCCGCGGGCCGCGCGAGAGGTGCTTCGACCACAGCGCGCTTTTTCCCCCCGAGGCCGGGAACCACACGCCGGGTCGAGCGCCCGACCTCCCCGGGCGACCGGGCGAGGCCGACCGGATTGGGGAGTGCATCGAAGTGAATGCTCGCGCCAGGGTCCATTGGTCGCGCCCGGCGTTCTCGTCTTCGTGTTCCGCATTCACTCTGATCGACTCGGCGGTCGCCATCGCCACCGTCGCCCTGCCCTCACAGAGAGCCCAAGCCTTCGACACGCATCAGCCGCACGAGCACGGCAATCACCTCGAGTTCATGGACGACCAGGCCACGCTCCCCATCGTCTTCTTCGACGGCTCCGTGCGTCAAGACCAGCCGGGACAACCGCGGCTCGTGGATCCCGCAGTTCCCCACCGCCAACCAGCGCACCTCCGTTCACCACATCCCCCCGCGGGCGGGCCGCCGTCCGCCAGCGGCCAGCCCAGCGAACCGGTCTTCGACCCCGACCGCTTCACGCGCCACGGCCTGCTCGGCTGGGACTTTGAGGATTGATCGCCCCTCAGAGAGCCCTTGCACGGACCCCTTTCGTGTGACGGACCGAGTCCATTGCGAGGTTGCACGCCACCGACTCAACCCGGGCCGAACGGGCGACCGTGAGGCACGCCGAAGGCGATTGGCACCAGGTCACGCCGCAAGGCCGGCGTGACTCGGTGACACATCCCCACTTCCACACGCTCGCCCCTCCCAGCCCGCAAATCCCGCAGAGCCGGAACCAAACCGCCCAGCCCCGCCCGATTCCCTTCACGTCCACTTGCGGCCTGCGCCCGCGAATCCCACACTTTGCTCGGGCAGGTGTGTGCCGGAGTTGCGCATGCACTGTCCCCGCCGTCGTCCGCTCCAGGTCCGCCCACCATCGCGGCGCCTCTCGCGCGAGCCATCGCAGCCCGCCCGACGCCCAGGCTTCTGCGTCCTCGACGCCGCCGTCCTCGCGGCCGCGACCGGCGTCATGGTCTGCCTGGCCGCGGTCGGCCTTTCGCGCTCCCGGCAGGTCGGCGAGCACGTGTACTGCTCGGCCAAACTCGCCTCCCTGGGCCGCAGCAACGCGGCCTTCGCTCTCTCCAGCAACGACCTCATGGTCGGCCTGACCTGGCTCCCCACGGGCGCCTCGAGCCAATACCCCGACCTCAACGCCTTGCAGAACGACTCCAACTTCGCCGCCCACTCCGCCCAGGCCATCGACATCCTGCGCCGACGCGGGCGCCCGGACATCCCGCCCTCGGCCTGGTTTGCCGACCTCAACTATTGGTCGCTGCCGCTGCTCGACTTCGAGAACCGCCCGCTCTCGGACCCGTTCAATCTCTGCGCGAGCCACGACAACCTGAACAAGTGGCGCCGCCACCCCGCCTCGTTCGATGCCGGGCGCTTCATGCCCAACCAGCCCGCCCCGGCCCCAGCCACGCGCCGCTGGCCTTACGCATCCTCGTACCGCCTTACGGGCGCGGCCATGGACATCAACCAGACCGTGTTCACCTCCGTTGCCCCGGGCCGGCGCATCGCCATCACCGGCAACCACAACTCGTTCTCAATCCCCACCGCCGCCGCGCTGGGGCCGTCGCCCATGTCGCTGGTCGCGTTCCCGTCGAACAAGGCCCACGTCTTCGACTCGCACCAGCGACACTTGGGGTCGCCGAATCTCTACTTCGCGTACGAGGACGCGGTCCAGCCGGTGCTCTTCTTCGACGGCTCGGTGAGCGTGCGCCGCAGTGGCGATGCCAACATCCCCTGGCACCCCAACCAGCCCGGCATCGCCAACCCCCAGATCTATCCCTACACCCCCGCCGCCTGGGAGCCGCCGACTCTAAACGGCCAGGCGTCCGAGTCCGTCCGCGACCGCTACCTGTTCACGAGAGACGGCCTGCTGGGGCGCGACTTCAACTAAGCAGATTCTCCAACGCAACGGGACCGACGGCGCGAGCGGTCGGCCACTGCACGAACACGGCGCGTCTCCAAACTCGCCGTGCGCATTCTCACGCACAACCGCGTCCCACGCGGAACCAGCCCGCGCCGTTCCCGGCCGGTGGCCGACCGCTCGCGCGGCCGGTTCTGCTGGAGCGCGCGACTCTGTTGTCGTTGCACTCCGGCTCGCCGCAAGTCACCGCGCCGTCGCCGACCCCGCGCTCCCCGCCGAGATCGTCAACTCCGCCACGCCGCCCGCGGGCTTCTCCGCTTGCTTGTGCAGACGCTGGGCGCGATGCTCGGACCAGTCCGTCACGCGCCGGTCCGGCGAGTTCGCGTCCACCTGCACACGCACGATGTCGTACACGTTGTTCCTCTGGGCCGGGATGAACCCGGCGTCCCGGATCAGCCGGCACAGCACCGCCTCATCCAGGCAGTACGTCGTGCCCGCCGACGACACCACGTTCTCCTCCATCATCACGCTGCCCATGTCGCTGGCGCCGAACATGAGCCCCACCTGCCCCACGTGCGGGCCCATCGTCACCCACGACGCCCCGATCGAGTAAATGTTGTCCAGCATCAGCCGGCTGATGGCCTGCGTCCGAAGGTAATCGCTCGAACCCGACATCCGCACCCGCCGCCCGAACTCGGGATGGCGCGAGCCGTCGCCCCCGCCCCGCACGTCGGCGCAGACGTCGCCGGGGAACTCGCCCACGTCCTGCGCGCGCGCTCCCCAGTCCTTCACCCGACCCAGCGGCGTGTTCTCACGCTGGAAGGGCCAGGAGATGAACGACTTGTAGTGGCCGCGGGGCGAACCAGAGTTGGCAAAGTGGTCAAGTGGCAACGTGGCCACGCGTTCCGGGTCGCCGCAACTGGCGCTCACTGTGCCACTCCGCCACTCTGCCACTCCACCACTTCCCAGTCTTCCCATCGCCGCGTCCTGCCACCGCCGCACCATCCACATGTGGTGAACGCGGTCGGCGTAGCCCTCGATGTGCCCGAACATCATGGTCGCGCTGGTGTACATGCCCAGGCAGTGGGCCGCGTACATGCTCGTCAGCCACGCGGTCTGGTCGCACTTGCCCAGCCCGATCTTGCGACGCACATGCGGCGCGAAGATCTCGCCTCCGCCGCCCGGCAGTGAGTTGAGCCCCGCGTCCCGCAGTTTGGCCAGCACCCAGAGCGCCTTCTCGAAGTACGTCGCCCCCGGCGGGTCAAAGAAGTTCACGAACTCAACCAGTTCCGGCGGGCTGAACGCGTGGATGTGGATGTGCGGGAACCGCTCCTTGATCGACGACAGCAGGTCCAGGTAGTAGTCCAGCGGCAGGTTCGGGTTCATCCCGCCCTGCATCAGGATCTGCGTCCCGCCGATCATCGTCAGCTCGGCGATCTTCTCGTGGATCTGCTCCTTGCTCAGCGTGTACGCGTCGTGGTCGTCGGCGTCACGACGGAACGCGCAGAACGTGCAGCGGGCGGTGCACACGTTCGTGTAGTTGATGTTGCGGTCGATGACGTAGGTGCGGAACAGGTCGCCGTGCAGCGCGCGGGCCCGCGCATCGGCCCAGCGCCCCAGCGTCGCCAGCGGCATCGCGTGGAAGATCTCCAGCCCCTGCTCGGGCGTCAGCCGACCCTGCCCGGACACCACCGCGCGCAGCAGCCCCTCATCCAGCCCGCTCAGCCCGGGATGCTCCACCGGCGTGTCGTTCGCGCCCCCTGCCCGTCCGACCCAGTTTCCCGCCTTGACCGCGCTCATGATGGCGACCTCCAACTCCCTATTGTCGGCGCGCTGAACCCAGTTTTCAAGAAACAGTGAAAACTCAACTTCCGCCAGCCACACCATCCGAAGTCCGAACGCCAAGGTCGCAGACGTGGTCAGGGAGCGCTGGGAAGCGGCAATCACGCCACACCGTCACGCCCTCACTTCGTGTCTCCTGGTCTCTGTTTCTGCGTCGCTTCCCCTCGCCTCACCACCGCCGACGACCGCTCCACCTGCCCATCCGCAGGCTGGTACCGCCCCCCAAGATGCTGCGCCAGAAACCCCTCCGCCAGCGCGATGAACGCCAGGTTGTTCTCGGGCCTCGCCAGCCCGTGCCCCTCATCAGGAAACACCACCAGCGTCACCTCAATCCCGTTCTGCTCCAGCGTGGCCGCCATCCGCTGGCTCTCGGCCAGTTTCACCCGCGGGTCGTTGGCCCCGTGGACGAGCAGCATGGGCCGACGGATCGCTCCCGCGTGCGTCAGCGGCGAGCGCGACAGCAAAAACTCCCGCCCCGCCGGCGTGCTGATATCCCCCACCCGCCTGGCAAAGAACGCCCGCATCGGTGCCCAATACGCCGGGATCGACTCCAGCAGCGTCGTCAGGTCCGAAGGCCCCACCGCAGACACCCCGCACGCGAACAGGTCGGGCGTCATCGCCATCCCGCACTGGGCGGCGTACCCGCCGAATGAGCCGCCCATGATCGCCACGCGATCCGCATCGGCGATGCCCTGGTCAATCGCCCACCGCGTCGCCTCCGTCAGGTCCTGCTGAATCCTTCCCCCCCACTCCCGATCCCCCGCGTTCACGAACGCCTTGCCGAAGCCCGTCGAACCTCTGAAGTTCACGCTCAGCACCGCGTACCCGCGATTGGCCAGCAACTGGTGCAGCGGGTTGAACCCCCACGCATCGCGGGCCC
>CAZHKB010000074.1:0-10719 GCA_964533405.1 uncultured Phycisphaeraceae bacterium
GGGATCATGAAGGCGGGGCACGAGGGGCCGGGGCGGCAGGCGTCGTTCGGCGTGGCGATCCGCCTGCCGTTTGAGACCAGCGCGAACACGATCATCGCGGGCGACGACAAGCTGATCAACTTCAGGTACTTCTTCACGCGCAAGTTGATGTTCCTGAGCCAGGCCGAGGCGGTGGTCTGCTTCCCCGGCGGGTTTGGGACGCTGGATGAGGCGTTCGAGGCCCTGACGCTGATCCAGACGGGCAAGGCGAGCATGGTGCCGATCGTGCTGTGCGAGGGGGCGGGCGGGGACTACTGGACGCGGTTCATGGATTTCGTGCGCGAGCCGCTGCTGTCTCGGGGGCTGATCAGCCCGGAGGACCTGAACCTGCTGCATGTGGCGGCGACGCCGGAGGCGGCCCGAGACCATGTCGTGCGGTTTTATCGGAACTATCACTCGTCCCGGTATGTGAAGGATGACCTGGTGATCCGGATGAAGCACCGGATCAGCGAGGCGGATTTGGCGGCGATCAACGAGGAGTTCAAGGGGCTGTTGAAGCGGGGTACCATCGTGCAGTGCGGGCCTTACGAGATCGAGGGGGAGCACCTGGAACTTCCCCGCCTGGCGTTCACGCACACGAAGTACCACCAAGGGCTGATCCGGGCGTTGATTGATCGGATCAACGAGTGCGAGCCGGCGTGACGGCGGCGCGGGACACCCGACCGGGCGGAGTTCCCGCTGCTCAATCTGGTACGATGCTCCCGTCCCTGGAGGTTCCGCCATGACGATGACCACGACTCCGACCACCACCGCCGAACCCTCTGGAGCCACGCGCCGCCTGCCGGTGGTGATCATCATCGCGTGCCTGCTGGTGGCGGGCGGGGTGCTGCTGGCCGCGGT
Organism: uncultured Phycisphaeraceae bacterium; assembly: GCA_964533405.1. Taxonomy (GTDB): domain Bacteria; phylum Planctomycetota; class Phycisphaerae; order Phycisphaerales; family UBA1924; genus JACKHA01. The sequence continues at coordinate 880 of CAZHKB010000074.1, forward strand.
GCGTGAGTTCGGGCAGGAATGGCAGCACGGGGCGGACTACTCGGGCGGGCCGATGCCGGCGATCCACGCGGCGGCGCAGGCCGGCGATGCGGCGGGGATCTCGCGGGAGCTGGCGCGGGGCGTCGCGGTGGACTTGTCGCTGGACGCGGGCGAGACGTGGTCGATCGGGATGACGCCGCTCATGCTGGCGTCGATGAACGCCAAGCCCGAGGCGGTGCGGACGCTGCTGCAAGCCGGGGCGACATCCAACGCGAGGTCACGCAACGGGCACACCGCGCTGATCCTGGCGGCGGCCTGGGCCGATGCCCCGACCGTTCAGGCGCTGGTCGACAAGGGCGCGTTGATGGATGCGCGGACCGAGGACGGGTGGACCGCCCTGACCCTGGGGGCGGCCCGGGGCAAGGCCGAGTGCGTCACCGCCCTGATCAACGCGGGCGCGGACGTGAACGGTCGGAACAAGTGGGGGCAGACGCCGCTGCATTTGGCCTGCCAGAGCGGGGATGCGGACAAGGTGGAGGCGGTGCTCCGGGCTGGCCCCGACGTGAACATCGGGGACTCGACCAGCGGCGAGACACCGTTGCTGGCGGCGGTGCGGTCGGGCGGGTCGACCGAGATCGTGACGATGCTGCTCGAGGCCCGGGCCCAGGTCGACAAGGCGGACAACGACGGCGTAACGCCGCTGATGGTGGCCGCCGATCGCGCGGACCAGCAGAAGGTGACCGCGCTGCTGGCAGCGGGCGCGTCGCGGACGGCGACCGACGCGGCCGGGCGCACCGCGGCGCAATGGGCCGAGGCACGCGGGGACGATCTGGGCGGGCAGGTGGCGGAGATGCTGAGGCCGTGAAACCAGCCGCGTGCGTGGGCACGCGAGTCCGGCCGTTTCAGGCTGTTTCTCGATGGAGCTCGGGCGTCGCCGTGCCACCGATCGCTGCCTTGCGCGATGGGGGCGCGGGTCACGACCGGCCAGCTCGCTTCGATCGTGCGGAGCCACGATCGGTGGCACGCCCGAGTCGCAACCACGATCCATGTGATACTTCGCGTGCTCACGCACCCGGCTGTGTTGGTCACGCGGCCTTGCGCTGCGGGCCGCGCACGCCATCAAGGACGCCCGCGATCAGGCGCGGCGGATCGATCGGCTTGAGCAGCACGCCATTGAACCCAGCGGCCTGGCACCCGTCCGTCTCGTTGGCGGCCGAGGCGGTTGCCGCCAGGATCGGGCCCGCGTAGCCGCGCTTGCGGAGCAACCGGGCGGCGTGGTACCCGTCGAGGATGGGCATGTGCAGGTCGAGCAGGATGATGTCGAAGGCGTCGGGGCCGGTGATGTCTCGGCTCGCGGCGTGGACCGCCGAGCCACCGTCCTCAACCGCGACTACGGTGGCGCCGGCGCGTTCGAGGTGGTGGGTGAGGAGGCGGCGATTGTCCGCGCCGTCGTCGGCGATGAGGATGCGGAGGCCTGCGAGCAGCCTGGTCTGGGGGTCAAACGCGTGCGGCGCATCGTTGGCGGCGACGAGCGAGGGCTCGCGTGCGGCGGTGGTCGTCGGCGTGGCGAAGAGATTGGAGGCTGGCGTGGACGCGGCGACCGCGTCGGCGTTGGGCAGGCGGATCGGCAGCTCAAGCGTGAAAGTCGAGCCCGCGCCCGGCGCGCTGCGGACGGTGATATCGCCCTCCATCTGGCGCGCCAGCGAGCGCGAGATCGAGAGGCCCAGCCCGGTGCCGCCGTGGCGGCGGGCGATGGTGACATCGGCCTGTCCATACGCGCGGAAGAGGCCATCGACTTGGGCGGGCGTCATGCCCGGGCCGGTGTCGGAGACTGCGATCACCAGGCGCGGACCCGCGCCCCCCGAAGCCCGAGTTCCCGCCCGGACGCTCACGCCTCCCGAGGCGGTGAACTTGATGGCGTTGCCGAGCAGGTTGAGCAGGATCTGGGTGATTCGCGTGGGGTCGCCCAGCATGGCCGGCGGCACGTCGTCGGTCAGGACGATGTCGAGGGCGAGGCCCTTGGCGCGGGCTTGGCCTCGCAGCATCGCCGTTGACTGAGTGATCAGGTCGGGGATGCGGACGGGCAGGATCTCCAGGGCCATGTGCCCCGACTCGATCTTCGAGTAATCCAGCAGGTCGTTGACGACCACCAGCATGTGGCGGGCGTTGCGGGCGATTGCCTCGAGATTCTCCTCGCGTTGGCGGTCGCTCAGCCCTCCCTCCCGCAGCAGGTCCACCGAGCCGACCACGGCGGCCAGCGGCGAGCGCACCTCGTGGCTGATGGCGGCCACAAAGTCGCCCTTGGCCTTGCTGGCGTGCTCGGCGATCTCCCGCGCACGCCGGAGGTCGGCCTGGTTGCGATCCAGCGTCTCGAGCACGCGGTTGACGCTGGAAGCGACCTGCCCGATCTCGTCGCGTCCCTGCGCGGTGACCCGGGAAGCCGCCAGCCCGGAGGCCGCGATCTGGGCCAGTTCGCCCGAGAGTCGCTCGACGCGGCGGATGACCAGGCGGTTGAGCGCGCGATCGGTGACGCGCCACAGCAGCAAGCCCGTCGCGACCGTGACCAGCAGCAAGAAGCGGACGGCCCGCCAGCCGATGGCCGTGATATCGCGCGGGATGGCGATGCGACCGACCACGGCCGGTCGGCCGTTGATGTCGGCCAGCGTGTCCCAGGCCCGGATCGAGTCGTTGGCGGTGGCGGTGCCCGCTGGCGAGACCGTCGCGGCGGCGGGCTCGCCCGCGGCAACCGGTGCAACAGCATCGAGAGTCACATCGGTGCGGATGAGTTCCGCCAGGCGAGCGCGAAACGCCTCATCGATGCGCTGCGCGCAGATGAGCGTGCCTCGGACCGGCCCCTCGCCCTGGCTGGTCAGAATCGGTCGGATCGACACCAGCAGCCATCCGTCGGCCACGGTCAGGATGCCATGCCGCGAGGCATCCTCGCGGGGCGGCCTGCGCAGGGATTCATCGGCGGTCAGGGCGGCCAGCAGGGCCGGGTCGGCCGTTACCCACGGGTTGACCCCGGCTTCGTCGGCGATGTGCCCGCGGTCGATGAGGATCGTGCCGTCGGCGGCGATGAAGACCATCCCGCACAGGCCCAGCATCCCCATCGCTTCGTTGGTGAGGTTGGAGTCGATGTAGTCCTGGTTGCGATCGACCATGAACCGGTAGGTGTCGTCCCAAGCCGCCCAGTCGGCGGCCTTGATGTCCAGTTGCGCGTGGGCCTCGCCGATTGCCTGCGTCAGCCGCTCGGCGTTGCGGCTCGCGCTGCGGACCTCCAGGGCGCGGAACCCGTCCATCACCAGCGTGAGCGAGAGCGCGGTCACGAGCGCGAGCAGGGCCGCCAGCCCCACCCCGTTCAGAACCGCGGTCTTACGGGCAATCCCCATCGCACCCACTCTCGGTCATGCCCACAACCCCCCGGCACGCCCGGGACACTGCTTGAAGATCGGGCAGGGGTTGGACCGGCCCAAGGCGGGGGGGCGGGAAAAGCACAACTCCGTGGGTTCCCGAGGCAGCGGACGGTCCAGCGGTTCGGGGGCTGGTACGGAAACGCGGGCCGCCAAGGTCCGATCATCCGTGCCGCCGGGCCATCGCGGCGTGAGCAGCCCGCCCGACGGCACCGCCCTGCATTCGGCGGACACGCCCGGAGACATCAGCCCAGGCGGCGCAGGGCGCAGGCGTGGAACGATCGCCCCTCGCGCCGGAACTTGCGCTCGAAGTTCGTGCCCACCAGTTCATCCTCGCCCGCGGAGGCGGGGGGCTCGAAGCCCAGCCGCTCGAACGCGGGCAGCGGGCCGGTGAATCCCGGCGCGGGCCCGGGGCCGCACCAGCGGTCGAAGTGCTCAAGGTCCCAGGCCCACAGGTCGTCGTGGTCGGTGACGACGCGCAGGTGCCCGCCCGGCCTGAGCACGCGCCAGCAGTCGCCCAGGAAGCGGTCCTGCACGACCCGGTTCTTGTGGTGCTTGGCCTTGGGCCACGGGTCGGAGAAGTACAGGTGGATCACCCGCGCGACCGCGTCCGGGCACCGCCAACGCAGGAACTCGGTCGCGTCGGTGTGCAACATGCGGACGTTGCCCAGCCCGCCCCGGCGGATGCGGTCGGACGCGTACGCGAAGAACTCGCCCGCCCACTCGATGCCCAGGAAGTTCGTGCCCGGCTCGGCCTGGGCCTGAGCCAGCAGGAACGTGCCCTTGCCCGAGCCGATCTCAATCTCGAAGGGGCGCGAGGGGTCGGCGAACCACGCGCGCGGGTCCAGCCGCCCGCTGTCAGGGTTGGTCAGCAGGTCGTCGGGCAGCGGCGGCAGGTCGCGCTGCGTCAGGCCGATCTGCCCCGGATCAAGTTCGCGGCCTCGGCCGAGTCCGAAGGACATAGGCGAGGATAGAACGCCACAGCGCAGCGTGCGTCGGCACGCGATGCGTCGGCTCCCCGAGGCGAACTGATCCACGGCGCTGTCGCACCCTGACGCCCGTGGCCCGGCGCCCGTCACGCGGCCCGGCTGGCGACCGGCTCCCGCATCGCCTCCCGGCACGCCGCGATCAATCTTGGACCCTCGATCGGCTTGGTGAGGTAGCCCGAGCAGCCGGCGGCCAGGCAGCGGTCGCGGTCCTGGGTCATCGCGTGGGCCGTCAGCGCCAGGATCGGGGGGCGGAAGCCCATCGCCCGCAGCCGGGCCGTCGCGGCGTAGCCGTCAAGCCGGGGCATCTGCATGTCCATCAGCACCAGGGCGTACGGGGCTTGCGCGCCCCCGTCGGCCTCGACCCGCTCGCACGCCTCAAGCCCGTCCTGCGCGAGCTCCACGGTGAACCCGGCCCGGCGCAGGTGGTGCGCAAACAGGCGGCTGTTGTCCAGCCCGTCCTCCACCAGCAGGATTCGCTTGCGATCGCCCGGCGTCGGCGTGCCCGGTTCGGGGCGGGCGGGCCCGGGATGGGCCGTGGCGGTGGGGGAGGGCGCCGGCGGCGTGATGGTCAGCGTGAACACGCTGCCCACGCCCGGCGTGCTGGAGACCTCGACATCTCCGCCCAGCAGCCGGGCCAGCCGGCGCGAGATCACCAGGCCCAGCCCGGTCCCGCCGAAGCGGCGGGCCATGGAGGCGTCGGCCTGCGTGAAGGGCTGGAAGATGCGGGCCATCTGCTCGGTGGTCATGCCGATGCCGCTGTCGCGCACCTCGAACGCGACACTGTCGCCGCGAGCCGGGCGAACGGTCAGCACCACCTCGCCGCGCTGCGTGAACTTGAGGGCGTTTCCCACGAGATTCAGGAGGATCTGGCGGAGGCGCATGGCGTCGGTGACGATGGACTCCCTCAGGCCGGGCGCGGCCTCAAGCCGCAGGGCGATGCCCTTGGCCTTGGCGCGGGCGGCCATGAGTTCCAAGACCTGGCCCGCCACGCACGCCGGGCTCGCGTCCAGCGGCTCGATCGTGACCTGCCCGGCCTCGATCTTGGAGATGTCCAAGAGGTCATTGAGCACCGCCATCAGGTGCTCGCCGTTTTGGTGGATCGTCCGGGCCGTTGATTCACGCTGCTCGTCGGTCTGCGAGGAATGGTTGAGCAGTTCGGCGTAGCCCAGGATGGCGGACATCGGAGTCCGGATCTCATGGCTCATATGGGCCAGGAAGTCGGTCTTGGCGCGGCTGGCCGACTCGGCGGCGCGGCGGGCCTCGTCGCCCTCGGCCGCGCGCTCCACAACCAGCCGTTCGAGCTCGTCGTTGCGCGTCCGCAGCGCGTCGGCCAGCTCCCGCTCGAGCCGCCCGGCGGTGAACGCGGACTTGAACCCCGGGAGCCGGCTGGCGAACTTCCACGTCCACCAGTTCAGCACGATCAGGCAGACCGCCAGCAGGCGATACCCAGGCCAGAGGAACATCACGATCGACATCGCGTACCCGCACACCGCGCACCACAGGAAGATCCACGCGAGTTCCATCAGACTCGGGTTGCGGTCCTTCCGATTCTCACCTTGGTGGCAGCGCACCCAAAAGTGGAAGATACGGGCGTACCCCACGATGACCCCCACCGTCGCGACCAGCAGAACCAGAACCCAAGGCCAGTCGGTGCGACCGGCGGCATCCACCAGGGAGTGCGTTCGCGGCATGTAGGTGCCGTCGTTGGTGAAGAAGTCCCAGGAAGAGCCGGCGGACGGGGCGTGGGTGTGGGCCACTGCCCCGGCCACCGGCGGGGTTGCGGCGTCGACCGCCATGCCGCAGGCGGCATCGATCCCGGCGGACCCTTGGCGTGTCGACGGCGCATCCATGCTCGCGGTCCATCGGGGATTCCCCGTGGAGGCCAAAGGCCAACCGCATCCCCAGCCAAAAATCAAGCGCGGCGCCCGGTGGAACCGCGCGGGCGTGCCTCCCAACCACCTGAACAGGGTGGTGGCGACGGACCCGAGAACGGAGGGTCCACAGGAATCTGGGGGCGGAACAAACCCCCACCCGCCGCATTCGTACAGGGTGGGGGAGAGTCGGGAACGCCAAACAATCCCGGACTTGGCTTGGCGACCGGCCCGCGCAGGGCCGATAGTTGAAGCGGGTCCATCGCGGGCCAGGACGCCCCGCGCACCAGGCAGCCCGGAGGCCACAGATGTCGCAGTTCAAGAGCCAGAAAGACCACGACTCGGCCATCAATCAGGCTGGCCATAATGGGGCGGGCAAGCCCGGCTCCGGGGCCGAGCTGGCCTCGCTCATCGAATCCAACCTCGACCGCCGGCGTTTCCAGGACCAGCACTGGTCCGGCACGTTCTGGGAGTACCTCGACATCGTGCAGGGCAACCCGGCGGTGCTCCGCAACGCCTACCAGCGCCTGTTCGACGCCATCATGTCCCACGGCAGCGAGAAGTACCGCCTCTTCAAGAAAGAGTGCGTCCGCTACCACTTCTTCTCCGACCCCTTTGACCACGGCGCCGACGCCATCTTCGGGCTCGACTTCGCGCTCATGTCGCTGGTCGATTTCCTGCGGTCGGCGGCCGAGGGGTATGGGACCGACAAGCGCGTCCTGCTCCTGCACGGCCCGGTCGGGTCGAGCAAGTCGACGATGGCCCGCATCCTCAAGAAGGGCATCGAGCATTACTCCAAGACGCCCGACGGGGCGCTCTACTCGTTCTCGTGGCTGCTCGACGACCGCTGCGAGGTCTCCGCCAGCGGCGAGAACCCGCGCCTGGCCCGGCGTGACCACGAGTACAAGTCCCCCATGAACGAGGAGCCGTTGGTCCTGGTGCCCAAAGAGGCGCGGGCCGCCTTGCTCGCCAAGATCAACGAGAAGTTCACGCCCAAGCACCACAACGGCAAGATCAAGGTCTATGGCGAGCCCGACCCCTTCAGCCGCAAGATCGTGGAAGACCTGATGGCCTTCTACGACGGCGACTGGCGCAAGGCGATGGAGCACGTCCGCGTCCGCCGTATTGTGCTGAGCGAGAAGGACCGCATCGGCATCGGAACCTTCCAGCCCAAGGACGAGAAGAACCAGGACTCGACCGAGCTGACCGGCGACATCAACTACCGCAAGATCGCGCAGTACGGCAGCGACAGCGACCCCCGCGCGTTCAACTTCGACGGCGAACTGAACATCGCCAACCGCGGCATCTGCGAGTTCATCGAGCTGCTGAAGCTGGATGTGGCGTTCCTCTACGACCTGCTGGGCGCGACGCAGGAGCACACGATCAAGCCCAAGAAGTTCGCCCAGACCCACATCGACGAGGTCATCATCGGGCACACCAACGAGCCCGAGTACAAGCGCCTGCAGAGCAACGAGATGATGGAGGCCTTCCGCGACCGCACGATCAAGATCGACGTCCCGTACAACATCAGGCTGGATGACGAGATCCGGATCTACCAGAAGGACTTCGGCCCGACGCGGATCAAGAGCATCCACATCGCCCCGCACACGCTGGAAGTCGCGGCCATGTGGGCCGTCCTGACCCGCCTCGAAGAGCCCAAAAAGGCCGGGCTGAGCCTGCTCCAGAAGCTCAAACTCTACAACGGGCGCTCCATGCCGGGCTACACCGAGGACTCGGTCAAGGAACTCAAGGAAGAGGCACCGCGCGAGGGCATGAGCGGCATCAGCCCACGCTACATCCAGGACAAGGTGAGCAACACCCTCGTGAGCCATCAGGCCATCGAGGAGAAGGCGATCAACCCGTTCATGGTGCTCAACGAGCTTGAGAGCGGCCTGTCGCACCACTCGCTGATCAACGACGAAGACCTCAAGAAGCGGTATCGCGAGCTCCTGGCCGTGGTGAAGGAGGAGTACGAGGACATCATCAAGGGCGAGGTCCAGCGGGCGATCAGCGCGGATGAAGAGGCGATCAAGCGGCTGTGTACCAACTACATCGAGTCCGTCCGGGCCTACACGCAGAAGGAGAAGGTGCAGAACAAGTACACCGGGCGCTACGACGAGCCCGACGAGCGCCTGATGCGCTCGATCGAAGAGAAGATCGATATCCCCGACAGCCGCAAGGATGATTTCAGGCAGGAGATCATGAACTACATCGGCGCGCTGGCGCTGGACGGCAAGCGGTTCGAGTACAACACCAACGCGCGGCTCTACAAGGCCCTCGAACTGAAACTGTTCGAGGACAGCCGCGACACCATCAAGCTCAAGAACCTGGTGAGCAGCGTGGTTGACGACGAGACCCAGCAGAAGATCGACATCGTCAAGCAGCGGCTCATCAAGCAGTTCGGGTACAACGAGACGAGCGCGACGGACGTGCTGAACTATGTGGCGAGTATCTTTGCGCGGGGGGATGCCAAGAAGCATTGATCGGATGGCACGGGGTGAGCCGGCTCTCCGAGCCGGTTCCCCTACAGCACCTACCGAGCCTCACGGCACGGCAATCGGTCGGCCTCCGCGCTTACTCAAGACGGCCATGCCGCCACGACGCTCATGGTGCCACAACTGTTCTGCTCGGCGTGGTGGGCATCCTCGTGCGCCCAAAGCGCAGCGGGTTGATCCCGGCCGTGGGGCCGCTGATCGCACGGCTCGAAGCCGAGATCGAGTTCCGAGTCTCGGACCAGGTCAAAACCGAAGCCCTGTTGCTCGCGGGTGAGGAGCGGGCGCATCCATGAGTTCGTTCGTCGACCCCACCATCGTCGATCCCATTCCCCCCGGACTTGCTCGCCGCATTCGAGGCCGCCGCCCGGCGCCCGCTCGACCTCCGCATGCGCTACGCCTTCATCAAGACCTACAAGCCGTGCTCGACGACGCCCCCTACCGCTCATTCGATACCATGGAGCAGGATCGCCAATGGTGCGAGGCCAACCTTCCCGAGTGGCTCGGGGATGGGCGTACCCAAACTCATCTGCGCGGCCTGCGGCGATGACGTGGCGGGCCTCTCTGCAGTCGATAGTGCGATCAAGTGTCCGGAGTGCGGGCATCTTGGCCCACCGGTGCCGGTGCCGATCCGAACGCACCGAGGCCCGGCGCTCATTCTCTTCGCAGTGGTCGCCGGGGTCAGCAACCTGGTGGTGCTCATCGGCGCAACGCTGTACTGCATGATCAGTTTCGCCATTGATTGGTCCTTGAGCGAAGCGATCCGCGCCGCCTTTCCCTTTGCGATGCTCGCAGGCCTGTGCGCCCTCACGCTGGCAGTGAGCGTGCCGCGTTCGGGACCTGGCGCAAACGCGCTGCGCCTCGGGCTCACTGTCGGCCATGTGTTGCTCTTCATGGCCGCGTGGGCGCTGTGGTTTGCGGGGATTGCCGGCCAGCGCTGGGGAGAGCCGGTGTGGCTGGCCGCGCTGCTTTGCGGACAGGCCGTCGTGTCGATGGCGTGGCTGATCCTCTGCGTACGCCGCGCTCGACGCGGCAACGCGTTGACTAAGCAGGATTGAGCGATGGCCACCTGATTGTCTACTCCCCCTCCCCCAGATCA
>CAZHKB010000075.1:0-10630 GCA_964533405.1 uncultured Phycisphaeraceae bacterium
GGGTTCGGGTCGCCAATGCCGACGCCCTCGAAGAGCACCACGTCCTGGGCGTCGAGCAGGTACTGCAATCGGCGGTAGAAGACCGAATCGCCGATGTGGGCGGCCCCGACCAGGATGATCCGCGGGCCGGTCCCGTCGATGGGCTCGAAGGCGCGGGCGGCCACGTCGAGTTCGACCTGGTTGCCGTCGTCGGACTCGCGGACGCGGAGGTAGGACTCGGGCTGGGCCAGGGCTGGGGCGGAGAGTCCCAGAACGGCAGCGGTGGCGGTGGCGATGCGGCGAAGGGTGTTCACGTCAGGTTCCTTGGGATTCGGCCCGGGGGTCTGCCGCCTCCATGTGTCAATCGTATGGGTGAGGGGCCAAGGGGCTGCGGAGCCTGGGCTCAACCGAACCGTCCGCGGCAGCGGTCGGCCACCATCCGTACCCCCGTCGGGTGATTCACGCCCTCGGCGTCCGCGGGGTGGCCGACGGCGCGGGCAGGCGGACTTCTTGGATGGGCCAGGTGCCCTCGTACCCGGGACTTCGTCGCAAGGCCTCCTCAGTCGCGGCGTCCGGGGCGATGCGCGGGTTCGACAGGCGCGAGGCGGTCCGCGACGATCTCAATCGGATGCTTGGCGTTCCGGGCCGTCCCGTCCTTGATCTGATGGCGACAGGAGGTGCCGGGGGCCGCAATCGGACTGGTGGCTTGAGCGGCACGAACGGCGGGGAGGAGCGCGAGTTCGCCGATCTTCATGGAGAGGTCGTAGCGGTGCTCGGCATACCCGAACGAGCCCGCCATGCCGCAGCAGCCGGAGTCGAGAACGTGGACTGGCGTGCCCGACAGACGCCGGAGGAGGCCGGCGCTGGTCTGCGCGCCCCAGAGAGCCTTCTGGTGGCAGTGGGCGTGGAGGATGATGGGGTCGGCGGCACCCAGTTGCGGCGACGCGGGCGTAAACGCCGGGCGCCGGGGGTGGAGATCCCACCGCGTGTGGATGAAGTCCTCGGCGAGCCAGGACTTGGCGGCCAGAGCCTGTCGGACTTCGAGCGGCGTGCGGACCTTGAGGAGGAGCCAGTCGTCCTTGATGGCCGAGAGGCACGAGGGCTCGAGGAAAAGGATGGCACGGACACGGGCGTCGTTGATGAACGGGCGGAGGTCGAGGCAGGCCTGGTCTATGTCACCCGCGGCGCGGTCGAGCAGCCCGAGAGAGATGGCCGGGCGCGAGCAGCAGGCGTGCCGCGGCAGCAGCACGCGGTAGCCGCAGGCTTCGAGCACACGACGCGCGGCCCGCCCGGTCCCGGGCTCGTTGTAGAGCGCGAAGCAGTCGCCGAACAGCGCGACACACGGGCGGTCGTCGCCGCTCGCGGGGGCGAAGCGATCGGCGGGCGCGAAGTCGCGCTCGAGCGATCGCGAGAACGCGGGTAGGGATCGCTGGGGATGGATGCCAAGCACGCGCTCGATCACACGGCGTACAGGCGGCAGCGCGCTCACGGCGTTGGCGAGGCGCGGCGTGAGCGAGCCGAGCCTGTTCAGGGTTCGGATCGACGCCATGATCCGGGCGGCCAGCGGCGGGCCGCCCTGGGAGCGGTATCGCTGCGCGGTGAACTCGGCCTTGAGCCGCGCGATGTCCACGTTGCTGGGGCACTCGGTTTTGCAGGCTTTGCAGGACAGGCAGAGGTCGAGCGTCTTGATGGTCTGAGCGTCGGACCACGCGGGGGTGGGGGTGGGGGTGGCATGGTTCCCGTTCCCGGGAGCCATCCTCGAAGCATCGTGCGCGTCCGATCCGCCCGCACTCGCTCCGCGCGCTTCGGCTGTCTTGCCCAACTGCCCTGTGATCGCCAGCCGCAGCGCGTTGCCTCGCCCGCGTGTGCTGTGGCGCTCATCGAGCGTCGCCATGTACGACGGGCACATGGTCCCGCCCTGCTTCTTGCGGCAGACGCCCGCGCCGTTGCACATTTCCACGGCGCCGTCGAAGCCGTGCTGGTCGTGGTAATCGAAGTAGGTGTCCACGTCGGGAACGCGGATGTCGGCGGCGCCGGGCTTGACTCGCAGATGCTCGGTGATCTGGTAGGCCGGCTCTCCGAGCCGGCTTGCATGGTGGGCCGGCCCTCCGAGCCGGGCTTCTCCTTCCTCTGCATTGCTCGCCCTCACGGCGAGTTGCCGGAGTGAGAAGGTGCTTGAAGCGGGCCGGGCAAGATCGCCATGGACCGGCGAGTCCCCGACACTCGAGACTTGAAGCGGGTGTAGGGGGACCGGCTCGGAGAGCCGGCCCACCTCATGGCCCAAGAGCGTGCCCACCGGCACGATGTTCCCCGGATTGAGCAGCCCGCGCGGATCGAAGACCCGCTTGACCTCCGCGAACGCCCCCATCAGCTCGCGCCCGAAGAACTCTTCGAGCAAAGGCCCGCGGGCACGCCCATCGCCGTGCTCCCCTGACATCACGCCGCCCATGTCACGGGCCAGCCTCGCGGTTTCGACCGCGATCGCTCGCAAGCGCTCGCGATCATCCTGGGCGTGAATGTCGAGCATCGGTCGGACATGCAGAACGCCCACGCTGGCGTGGGCCCAGTACGCGGCCCGCGTGCCGTGGCGGGTCACGATCTCGCGCAGGCGACGGACGAACTCGCCCAGTCGCTCGACCGGGATCGCGTTGTCCTCGATGAAGGTGATGGGCTTGCGTGTGCCCGGCATGCCGTGGAGGAGCGGCTCGCCGGCCTTGCGGAGCTTCCAGGCGTCGAGCATGGAGGCGGCGTCGGTGTAGGTGTTGACGCGGGCGGGGCCGAAGCGGCTGCGGAGGAGGGCGAAACGGTCGGCCAGGAACTCCGATGGCGTGGGCCGGGCTGGCAAGCCCGACGCCCCTTGATCGGCGCCCGCGTCGCCATGGGCAAAGTACTCGACATACAGCACGGCCTTGGGAAGCCTGCCGCCCGCGCGTGGCATCAGTTCGACGTATCGCCGGTATTCCGCGTTGGCCGCCGCCAGATCGAGCACCACGTCGTCGAGCAGTTCAACGGCCGACGGCCCGGTGGCCAGGATCGGCAGCACCGCCTCGATCGCCTCATCGACACTCGCAAACGCGATCGTCGCCAGACCCTTGGCTTTCGGGAGCGGATGGAGCAGGAGATCGGCCTTGAGCGTGACGGCCAGCGTGCCCTCGCTGCCCGCGAGCAGGTGGGCGAGATTGACGTTCGCGCTCGGATCGCCGCCGTCGGTCCGCGCGCCCTCGTCGAGCGCCTTGAGCACCATGTCCAGCCCGTACCCCGCGTTACGCCGAACGGTCTTCGGGAATCGCTCGCGGATGAGCCGCTCGTGACGCTTGACGACATCAACAACCCGCTCGGTCAGTTCCCGCGCGACCGGATCGCGCGTCGATGCGCCGCGCTCCAGCCGCGTGCGCAGCCCCGTGGCGAGCATGACATCCACGCCGATCAGGCTCTCGCTCGTCCGCCCGTAGAGGATCGACCGCCCGCCCGCGGCGTTGTTGCCGATCGCCCCGCCGATGTTGCAGTGCTTGCTGGTGGCCGGGTCGGGCGCGAAGAACAGGCCGGTCGAAGCGAGCAACGCGTTTAACTCGTCGATCGTGACCCCCGGCTCGACCCGGCACCGCCGATTCGAGGCATCGACCTCCAGCACCGCGCGGCACGATACGCTCAGGTCCAGCACAATCGCCCGGTTGGTGCATTGCCCGGCCAGACTGGTGCCGCCTCCCCGCGGCAGGATGGGCAGCATCCGGTCGACGCAGAACCGCACAACCGTGACGGCGTCCTCGATCGAGGCCGGGATCACCACGCCCAGCGGCTCAACCTGGTAGAGCGAGGCGTCGGTCGCGTAGAGCATCCGGTCGTGCAGGCCGAAGCGGACCTCACCGGCGATCAAGTTCGCAAGGTCGCGCGCGATCGTGTCGCGGTCGAAGACGGGAGCGGCGGTCGCGGTCGGCATCAGGGCATTGTTGGCCCGCGATGCATCGCGCACGCGCCCCGGGTTTCCGTACACTCCCCCCATGCCCGACCCGCGCACGCGACTGCCGGACTCCCGCGTCTCTCCCCGCTTCGCCGGGATCAGCACCTTTGGCCGTTACCCGCGCCTCGAAGACCTTTCGAAGTCCGACGCGAACTCCTGGCCGCCCGACTGGCTCATCTACGGCGTGCCCTTCGACTCGGGCGTCACCTATCGCCCCGGCGCCCGCTTCGGCCCGCGTGCCATCCGCGACGCCTCGCAGTACCTCAAGCGATATTCGCTTGAGCACAAGGTTGATGTCTGCCAGACCCTCTCCCTCGCCGACGCCGGCGACGCCCCGGTCCGCCCCTACGACTGCAAGGACAACACCGACGCGGTGGCCGACTGGGCGACGGCCCTTCCCGATTCGAAGCGCACTCGCCTCCTGGCCTTGGGCGGCGACCACTCGACCGCGCTGGCGAACCTCCGCGCCACGTTCCGCCGAGCAGGCTCGCCCAAGGGCGGCCTCGCCCTCATCCACTTCGACAGCCACCTTGACACCGTGGACGCCGTCTGGGGCGAGAAGTATGGTCACGCGTCGCCGTTCATCCGGGCCATCGAGGAGGGGTTGGTCAATCCGCGCAACATGCTCTCCATCGGCATCAAGGGGCCGCTCAACACCGCCGACGATCTGGCCTTCGCCGCCAGGCACGGCGTCACGATCGTGACGTACGAGGACTGGCGCTGGCGTCAGGGCGCAGCCGCCATTGCTCAAACCGTCGCTCGCCTGAAGGGCACACCCTGCTACGTCACCTTTGACATCGACTGCATCGACCCGGGCTACGCCCCCGGAACCGGCACCCCATGCCCCGGCGGATTCACATCAGCGGAAGCCTTCCACCTCCTCCGCTCGCTGGGCGGGCTCGACATCCTTGGGGCCGACGTGGTCGAGGTGCTTCCCGACCGCGACCCCGCGGGGATCACCTCATTCCTTGCGGTCCACATCGCGTTCGAGATCCTGTGCCTGGATGCGATGCGGCGAGGATGACGCCAGTGGTGAGCAGCCGGGGGCGTGCGGACAGTGCTGAGAAGCCAAGAGTCAGCAGTGAGGGGTAAGGCGCCTCCGCCCCCGCAGTTTGTGCGACAACCTCACAAGATCAACCGGTGCGGAGAACTGCGGGTGCCCGGTCGGAGGCCCGCCACCCCTCCTCACTCGCTCAGCCCGCAACGCTGCTTGGAACACTTGACCTCGCCGCCAAGCCCGCTATCTTTCGCCATGCCCCTTTCCGGCCAGCACCATCACGCCCATCATCACGCCTCGCGCGTGGCCGGGTGATGGTGCGCTGCGGAGAGTCCGAAGCGACGACATCAACGCCGGCCCCGAGCCGGCGTTGGACGCTTTTGGGCGACCAACCCGGATCCGGGCCGGCATGGGAGAGACCATGCCGACCAGCGCATCACGGCCTTCGACTGACCAAACCGATCCCGCCGCAGGGCTGAACCCGCCCGACATCGCGCGTCGCGTGGTCGCGGCTCTGAGCGGCCACGCTCCGGCGACAACCTCGAGCACCGGCGTTCCCGCGCCCTCCGCGTGGCCGCCCAGAGCCGCAGCCACGCCACCCGAGAGCACGCTTCGCCTCGCCCTGCCCAAGGGACGGATGCAGGAGGGCGTGTTCTCGCTCATGTCCGCTGCGGGCATCGACGTGCGCCTGGGCGCCCGCGGCTATCGCCCGCACCTCTCGCTCGAAGGCCTGGACGCCAAACTCCTCAAGCCGCAGAACGTGGTCGAGATGCTGGCCGCCGGCTCGCGCGACGCCGGGTTCGCGGGAGCCGACTGGGTCCGGGAACTCGGGGTCGACCTGGTCGAAGTTCTGGACACCGGGCTGGATTCGGTCCGCCTCGTCGCCGCGGCTCCGAGTTCGATCCTTGAAGACGGCCGACTCCCCGCCCGCCCATTGGTCATCGCGTCAGAGTACGAGGCGATCACGCGAGCCTGGATCTCCAAGCGCGGCCTGGACGCCACGTTCGTCCGGTCGTATGGCGCAACCGAGGTCTTCCCGCCCGAAGACGCCGACTGCATCGTCGACATCGCCGCCAGCGGCGACACGCTCCGCGCCCAGAACCTGGTCGTCTTCGACCACTTGATGGACTCCTCCACGCGCCTGTACGCCAGCCGGGCGGCGTGGGAGAATACGGCGAGGCGCGCGGGTGTCGAGCGGCTGGCCCTGCTGCTGCGGTCGGTGCTCGAGGCCCGCCAGCGCGTGATGTTGGAGGTGAACGTGGGGGCCGACGCCCTGGAGTACGTCATCGCCGCGCTGCCCTGCATGCGTGAGCCGACGATCTCGCCGCTGCACGCTGGCGCGGGCTTCGCCGTCAAAGCCGCGGTGCCGCGGGCGGGCCTGCCACTGCTGATCCCGGAGCTCAAGTCTCGCGGCGGGACGGACATCGTGGTCACCCAACTCTCGCAGATCATCCCATGAGCAAGAAGCCAGTACCGAACGCGGATCGCCCAACCAACAAGGCCAGCGGCACGGAACGCCGTCCGATTGCGGCTCCCAGCGCGCGGGCCGCGCCCGTCCCGACCCCACGGGCCGCCAGCGCGTCGCGCTACGCCCCGCATCCGCCGCCGTTCCCGATCGACTTGCACCTGGACGCCAACGAGGGTGTCGCGCCCGCGATCAACCTGGCCGCCATCGTCGCATCGCTGGGACAGGGTGTGCGGCGGTATCCCACGGCCGCCTCGCTCCAAGCCGCGCTGGGCGACCGCCTGGGCGTCAACCCGACTCGCGTCATGGTGACCGCCGGCGGCGATGAGGTGATCGACCGCGCCTGCCGCGCGTATCTGGAGCCGGGCCGCGAACTCATCCTGCCCGTGCCAACCTTCGAGATGATCCCGCGCTACGCGGCCCTCGCGGGCGCGACCGTGCGCCGCGTGCCCTGGGCGGCGGGCGCGTTCCCGATTGACGCCGTGCTCTCGCAGGTCACCCAAAGCACCGCGATGATCGCGGTGGTCTCGCCCAACAACCCAACCGGCGCGATCGCGAGCGCGGCCGATCTCCGCCGCCTCTCCGCCGCCGCCCCGCACGCCTTGCTGCTTGTCGATCTGGCGTACACCGAGTTTGCCGACCACGACCTGACCCCCGACGCCCTCGCACTTCCCAACGCACTCGTGATTCGCACATTCTCCAAGGCGTTCGGCCTCGCGGGGCTTCGGGTCGGATACGCGATCGGCCACGAGCCGATCATCAACACGCTCCGGGCCGTGGCCGGGCCGTTCCCGGTGTCGTCGGTGAGCCTGGCGATCGCGGGGGCAGCGCTGGCGTCGGCTCCAACGTGGATGCCGGGCGTTGTGGCGCGCGTGCGCGAGGAGCGACGCGAACTCGCCCTGGCGATCGGAACCATCGGCGGACGAGCCGGTGATTCGCAGGGCAACTTTGTCCTGGCCGAGTTCGACGGCGTCGACACCGGGGCCATCTGGCGCGCCCTGGCCTCTCGCGGCATCGCGGTGCGTCGCGTCAACATGCCGCGTCCGGGCGAACCGTCGGCACCCACGCCGCAACCCAACGCCCTCCGCATCACCTGTCCCGCCAGTCGCGCCGCAATGGACCGCCTCCTCCCGGCCCTGCGCGACTCGGTCAAGGAGGCACAGCCCGCATGACCCCGCGAACCGCCGTCATCACCCGCGCCACAACCGAAACCCGAATCGACATCTCGCTCGACCTCGACGGCACGGGCCAGGCCGATATCCGCACCGGAATCGGATTCCTCGACCATCTGCTCTCCGCGCTCACCCGCCACGCCCGTTTCGATCTGCGGCTCGAGTGCGCCGGCGACCTGCACATCGACGACCACCACACCGCAGAGGACTGCGCTCTCGGCTTGGGGGCCGCCATCGACCAGGCATTGGGCGAGCGACGCGGCTTCGCCCGCTTCGGCCACGCGTACGCGCCGCTCGATGAATCCCTCGCCAGGGGCGTCGTCGATCTCTCCGGAAGGCCTTGCGCGGTGGTTGAACTGCAACTGACCCGCGACGCGATCGGCGGGCTCGCGTGCGAGAACGTCGGCCACGTCATCACGTCGCTCGCCACCGCGATGCGGGCCGCCGTGCACGTGCACGTTCTGCACGGGTCCAACGACCACCACAAGGCCGAGGCGGCGTTCAAGGCCCTCGCCCTCGCGCTCCGAGCCGCCGTCGCGCGAACCGAATCGGACGACGTACCCAGCACGAAGGGCGTGCTGTGACCGCCCCCACCACTCCCTCCACTCCCACCGTCGCGATCATCCGCACCGGCAGCGCGAACCTGGCGTCCGTCCGCGCCGCCTTCGCGCGGCTTGGGTGCGAGTCGTTGGTCACGCAGGACCCCGAGATTGTCCGCCGTGCCCCGCTCGTCGTCCTGCCGGGCGTCGGCGCGTTCGCACCGGCGATGCAGCAACTCCGCGCCAGCGCGCTCGACACCGCCATCGCCGACCGCGTCCGCGATGGACTCCCGCTCCTGGCAATCTGCCTGGGTCTGCAACTCCTGTGCGCGCGGAGCGAGGAATCCCCGGGCGTCGCGGGCCTCGGAATCGTGTCGTCCGGCGTGACCCGATTCGCCGCCGCCTCCGCCCAGCGGCCCCTGCGCATCCCCCAGATGGGCTGGAACCAGATCACGCCCACCCCCAACTCCAGGCACCTCGCGCCCGTCCACATGTACTTCGCCAACTCCTACCGACTCAAGCATCTCCCCGAAGGATGGCAGGGCGCGATCGCTCAGCACGCGGGACCATTCGTGGCCGCGCTCGAGCGCGGTTCACTGCTCGCCTGTCAGTTCCACCCTGAACTCTCCGGACAGGCGGGGCTCGACATGCTGCGCCAATGGCTCCTCCGATGTGGTGCGGCGCTGCCGACTCCGCACTCGCCCGCCCTCCCCGCACCTCTCGCCCCTTCCGAGCGCGGAGTTCCTCAAGGGTTGGCCCGGCGCATCATCCCCTGCCTGGATGTCCGCGACGGCCGCGTCGTCAAGGGCGTCCGCTTCGCCAACCTTCGTGACTCGGGCGACCCCGCCGAGTTGGCCGCCCGCTACGAGGTCCAGGGCGCGGACGAGATCACGCTCCTGGATGTCTCCGCGACACCTGAGGCCCGCGCGACCGCCGTGGACACCGTCGCCCGGGTCCGCCGCGCCCTCTCGATCCCCCTGACCGTCGGCGGCGGCGTGCGCACGATCAACGACGCCGCCCGCCTGCTGGACGCCGGCGCCGACAAGGTCGGGATCAACACTGCCGCCGTCGATCGACCCCGGCTCATCACCGAGTGCGCCGCCCGCTTCGGTACCCAGTGCATCGTTGTCGCCATCGACGCGGCCAGCATCCCACCCTCGCCCGACTCCGGCTCTGCGGAGTGGGGAGAGGGCAGGGTGAGGGGCGTGCAACCCACGAGCACCAGCGCCG
Organism: uncultured Phycisphaeraceae bacterium; assembly: GCA_964533405.1. Taxonomy (GTDB): domain Bacteria; phylum Planctomycetota; class Phycisphaerae; order Phycisphaerales; family UBA1924; genus JACKHA01. The sequence continues at coordinate 9,341 of CAZHKB010000075.1, forward strand.
CCCCGGATTCGCCGCGCTGGATCGTCAGGGTCCGCTCGGGATCCCAAGGCACCGCACTCGACGCTGTCGCATGGGCACGCCAGGCCGCCGACCTCGGCGCGGGCGAAATCCTCCTCACCAGCTGGGACCGCGACGGCACACGCTCCGGCTACGACCTCCCGCTCCTCGGTGCCGTCGCCGGGGCCGTCACCATCCCCGTCATCGCCTCGGGCGGCGCGGCCCGCCCCCACCACCTGCTCGAAGCCCTGACCGCGGGCGCCGACGCCGTCCTGGCCGCCAGCATCTTCCACGACGGCGAGTTCACCGTCGGCGACGCCAAGCTGTACCTCGCCGACCGCGGCATCGCGATCCGCCCAGCCTGGGCCTGCCCCGCCTCGGAGCCCCGATCATGATCATCCCGTCGATCGACCTCATGGGCGGCCAGACCGTCCAACTCATCGGTGGCAAGCAGCACGCCCTGGACGCCGGCGACCCTCGACCCATCGCCCGCCGATTCTCGCTGGCCGGTGAGATCGCCGTCGTGGACCTCGACGCCGCGATGGGCACCGGCACCCACGCCGACCTCATCCGAGATCTGCTCCCGCTCGCCCCGTGCCGAGTCGGCGGCGGCATCCGCGATGTGCGGGCCGCGATCGACTGGCTCGACGCCGGCGCGGCCAAAGTCGTCCTCGGCACCGCCGCACGCCCCGACGTTCTCCGCGAACTCCCCCCCGCCCGCGTCATCGCCGCCCTCGACGCCATCGACGGCCAGGTCGTCGTCGAAGGCTGGAAAACCGCCACCGGCGAGTCGATCCTCGACCGCATGGCCCGCCTCCAAGGCCTCGTCGGCGGCTTCCTCATCACCTTCGTTGAACGTGAGGGTCGCCTGGGCGGGACCAACCTTGATGTCGTCCCCGCCTTGGTCGAGGCCGCCGCCCCCGCCCGCGTCACGATCGCCGGCGGCGTCACCACGCCGAGGGACATCGCCGCGCTCGACGCCATGGGCGCCGACGCCCAGGTCGGCATGGCCCTTTACACAGGTCGCCTCGATCTTGGCGACGCCATCGCCGCCCCCCTCAACAGCGACCGCCCCGACGCCCTCTGGCCCACCGTCGTCGTCGATGAACTCGGCGTCGCCCTCGGCCTTTGCTACTCAAGTGCCCAGAGCCTCCGCCAGGCCGTCCGCACCCAGCGCGGCACCTACCACTCCCGCTCTCGCGGCCTGTGGATCAAGGGCGAGACCTCGGGCCACACCCAGGAGCTCCTCCGCGTCGACCTCGACTGCGACCGCGACACGCTGCGGTTCACCGT